>NZ_BAOX01000026.1:0-30868 GCF_000813105.1 Rhodococcus sp. BS-15
CGCCCCGCACGACTCGTCGCGCTGACCAGCCCATGTCGGTAGGTCCTTATACCGTGAACCACGTCTACATCCGAACTGTGAGAAAGACGGTCCAATGAACCGAGAAGGAACGAGTCCCGGAACAACACCGCACTCGACAACACTCGTCAATATCGCTGTCAACCTCGGATTCGCGCTGGCGCTGATTGTCCTGGTGACCCTCTTCGTAGGGACAGCACACGCCGCGCTCTACTGGTCCCTGATCGTCACCGTCTGCGTGATCGCCGCGGTAGGCATCCGATTGAGCCTGCCCAACCGCCGACGCCGCTGATGGCTGAATCATCACCGACGATGACGTTGGACGCGATCACCTTCCCCGCAGGAGACCCGTATCGCGTACCCGACGTATATCGCGCGGCCGAGCGGTTCTGGTGGCACGAAGCGGTCGCCGCCGAACTTCGGCGTCTTCGCGATGAGTGCACCAACCCGTCGACGGGGGAAGGATACTCGGCATTCAGCGTCTCCGGGATCGCTGGAAACATCAAGGGAATGAACGCGTACGACGTCGCCAAGTACTGCCGGCAGATGATCACGTGGGGCGAGCTCGTCAAAGCGGAACCGCTCTGGGATTTCGAGCCGGAATTATGGGTCGCGCTGAGCGAATGACGTTGAGAAAAAACGTGACTCGACTCATCCACTCTTGTTGCAGCACATGATAATATCGACACCGTGCAGGGAGATGGATCGACTCCCTACACCATCGGGCACAGCTTCGACACCCTGCGCTTAGAACGCGCGCACACTGGCTGCATGCGAGCGCTCACGCAGAAGTCGACCTTTCGACGCATCACAGCCCGATGGAGGTGCATCGGAGTTCAGTGCCGGAAGCAGATCCCCGCACTGGTACCGAACCACCGATCCTCGATATGCTCGACACCGTCCGGCGTCACTGCCGGACACCGTGGCGCAGGACGTGACGACGGGGTGGTTCCCGGATGACTCACGAACCGCGCCCAGCCGATCTCCGAATCGGCACGCGGCGCGGCAGGCAGGATGGCAACTGGGACGTTTCCTCCTTCTGCCGCGCCGCTCCACGTTTGAACCCCGAATTTGCACGCGAGGGAGCTGCACATGGCGTACAGCCACAGCCCTGACGTCCGCGACGTACGCCTCGACCCCGAAGTCGGCCACGGAAGCAGTCCGGCAGGCAAGAAAGCCGGCTACCGCCCATCCGAGGTCTACAACGACCGAGGCCAGGACCGACGCTCGGCCCGAGAACTGGACCGGATGGTCGAGGATCAACGATTCACCCGCGCGCGCAAGGACCTCGAACGAGCATTCCCGCGTGCCCGCGTCCCGGAAGTCGACAAGCGAAAGACCCGCCCGCTACCGATCCCCGATTCGATTCGCCTCCCCCCGAGCTCCCGACAGCGCAAGGCCAGATCGGTCAACAAACGCACCGCCCAAGACCAACTTCCCGCAGCCGGATACAAGGCGACCGCGAAGCTCATCACCGAGCCCGAGAACTGGAGCAGTGTCGGCGCAGCTCTCACCGACGCGCGCGGCGACGCTCAACTTCTCGACGAGAAGACACGAGCCCATGTCCAGCGAATCGACAGAGCGATCCAGACGGCAGAGCAGAACAACGACCGCGGGCATGTCGTCTACTGCGCGGTGACCGTGCCCCACGAGCTGCCCGTCGACGCGAAGAACTTGCCGTCGACGCTGCAGACGGGATCGCGCCTGGACTTCGATCGCTTCACCATGGCCACGCACGCCATCCACGAACTGGACCCGATCCTCGGCGACCGAGAGGTCGTATTCGAGATGGAAACCGCACGCGGGATGTACCTCGGCCGCTCCGACTCGCTCGACGACACGTCCCACCTGCTGCCCCGCGGTATGCAATGGGAAGTGGCCTCAACGCACCAAGGCCGATACCGTCGGCCGGACGGCACCCTCGGGCGACGCACGATCGTCCAACTACGCGACGTGACGGAAGGCTGAGGACGATATGAAGCCCTACATCGACCGCAAGGGTCGACCGGAGTTGATCGTCAACCCAGCGATCAAACTCGGCCTCGCATCCTTCCGGCCTCAAGAGCCGGCCGACACGGTCGAGGGCGCGGTACCGACGCCGCCACCGAGCCGACGACGCCCCCGCGCGAAGAAGAAGCTCGCGGTCGTCGAGAGTGCGACTCGGCAACCGTCGGTCGAGGCAGTAGAGCGCGCACAGCCGACGCGGCGGCCGACCAAGGACAAGAACCGGACAACAGGGCAGGCGACAGAAAGGCGGAACCCGCCCCCGAAACAGAAGGGGATGGCTCCGCCTCAACCTGTGCATCTGCAGTAGCTGCGATGCTAGCTCACCGGGCGGCGACGTCGACGGACGCAATTCGCTAACACTGCGAGGCTTCGCGCCGATCAACGGACAGTTGCTCGTGGATCAGCCGCGACCGACGGCACACGAGAAGGCGAGGACCCGATGCCGAGAAGGGTGTACACCGGCTGTCGCGACTGCAAGAACTGCACGAACTCCGACCTTGCGCATACCGGCCGCAAGCTGGGGCGCACCTCGGCCAAGGTCGCAACTCTCGGTGCGTCCGAGCTCGCAATGGCCACCAAGAAGAAGTGCCGTGCATGTGGACACCAGCTCAGCCTGCACTCGCAGTTCACGGACGCGACCCGTGCCCCGATCGCCTACGCCATCCCGGTTCTGCAGACTCCAGCCCCCACACCGCCTCTCAGCGGCACCGCCGACGGTCCGGGCCAGCCGGGCATCGTGAGCCGCACCTATCATCGGATACACCGCTTCTACACTCACCCCGACCGCGACACCAGAGCCAAGCGGCGATTCGGAACCGCAGTGGCCATGATCGTCGTCGGAGTGATCGGATCGATCGGCAACTTTGCCGAGGGAGCCATCGGAGCGGGATTCACCGGGTTGGCGCTCGCCCTCGCGGGCGTCATCTGGGCGGTTCGTGAGAGAGCTGCCACCAAACGCCTACGAGACGCCGAGATCCTCGACAGGGCACAAGCCCAACACAACTCGACCGACCCGAATCAACAGCTGTACGGCGAATACCAACCACCACACCTGCACCCCGACGAGGACGAGACCCGATAGCGGAACCTGGGACAGCGCGCGCATGCTCACCAGATCCGACTGTCAACGCAGATTGAATCCGCCCCACTTGTACGCATAACCGAATGGGCAGCTGGTGTGGGACGCTCCGTTCTTGATGTTGACCCATGGTCCCGAGGGATTCGACCAGAACCCGAAGACGTTCTGGCAACCTGCGACGGCCTTCACCTCACCCGAACCCTGTGAACACCAGGCAGATACGGTGCCCAGTGAGCTGACTCCATAACCGCACTGAGCGGGGTAGGCCTGCGCTGGCGCAGCTACTGCGATGCTTGCAGACGCGAGTCCGGCAGCAAGTGCTGCCGCTGCGACGAGCCGACGTGTGTGACCGATCATTTCACTTCATCTCCGTTCGGAGCGATGGATTGAAACACGACTGCCTCAACGTATCGACCACGACCGAATGTGACTGTCCACCAATTGGATGAAGGTCGAATGCCGACTTCCGGCCCGAAAACCGGGGACACCGATTTCCGATGCCCCCGGCCGACCGCCGGTGCCGGGCGCACCGACTTCAGACGAACTCGCGGATCCGCGGGAGGACGCCGGCGAGATCCTCGAACAATGTCGGCCATCCGCGACGCAACCAGGTGAGGCGGCCACGCTCGAGATGATCGCCGTCGATCACATGCGAAACCCGCAGCGACGATTCCGGAACACCGAGTGCGGTGAGCTTGGCGTACACCGGGTTGACCGGTAGGTTCTCGCGGCCGATGTAGGACCAGACGTCGGTGTCGGTCCAGTCCCATATAGCCCGTACGCGACGGTGCCATCGGCTCGGGACACCACGCCGTCTTTGCGACCCGATCTGGCGTAGAGGGCCCTGCGCCCTGCGGATTCATCGGCGCGGACACCCCACAGCTCGCCCCGTCCGAGCTGCTCGTGCGCGCGCCGAGACGGCCCGCCGATGAGAATGTCGTGAAGATCGATACGGTGCGTCCCGTCCAGAGCAGCGTGATCCCACTGACCGGACCGGACCAGGACATCCAAGAGGGGCGGCTCCGAAGGAAACCTGTACAGGTCCAACTTCCACGTCCTAGCGAGATCCAATACGTACGAGTACGTTTCGGGAAATTCGAGGCCGCTGTCGAAGAACACGACGGGTATATCAGGCTCGACGCGACGCACGATGTCGAGCACTACGAGCGAGTCCTTCCCCCCGGAGAATGCGAGGTACCCGTCATATCGGTCGACGTGTGTTTGCACCGCCGCGCGGATCCGGCCGACGGCAGCGTTATCGGTGCGCGACGACGGACGCCGCAGCGAACGCAAGCGGGCCAGATCGAGGCCTGGATCAGGAGCCGATGTCACACCGTCAGGCTACGGTGCTCGAGATGAAACCCTCGGACGTCGCCCACGTTGCATACGCGGCCGTCGTCGGCGACCCCGGCGCGATGGACCCGGACCCGGTGGCGACCGGTGCCGGGTGCGCCCGGTGCGGCGAGCAGACCCCCGTGATGACTCCGGTCGGACAAGTAGTCTCGCGCAGATTCACCGGCTACGAGGGCTGGGGAGACCCCAAATCATCGCGTTTGTGCTCGGTCTGCGTGTGGCTCTACCGGCACCGCCCACTTCGTCACGAGGCGTACGTCGTCACGCGCGATCCGGCCGCCCTGCTCGTCGCGTCGCCAGCGACACTCCGAGCGATTCTCGCGCGCCGATCCAGACGAACACGGCGGTGATCGTGCCACTCGTTCCAGGACGCAAACACATTCTCCCGCACGCTCAATGGGGTCACGTGTCCGTCGACGACACCACCCTGGTGTGGCGGCACGCAGACGCCGGCCGACTCGAAGCACTTGCGCGGCTACGTGATGCAGGGTTTTCCGAATCCGCTGTTGCCGCAGACGCCCCGAGGTTCACAGCACTTCAGAAGATCCCGCGGTCGAAGTGGCAGGAAGTGTTCGACGACTGGACCGTCGTCGAGCCGTGGAGGTCAGCGAAGCCCTGGATGGAGGTCGGACTACGTGCGTGTCGCTGAGGGCATGTCGCCGAGCCCTGCGGCGCACTTCCGACTACCGAATAGCGGACTGACCAGGTACAATCAAATACCGTGCAGCACAACAGTATTCGCGATTCACCCACGACAGCCTGGCTTTCGGTAGCGAGCTATCTACCGGCACTGGCCGACCCGCCATCCCAAGTGGCCGAGCGGCTGATACTGCTGCTGCACTATGGAATCGACTGGTCGGACAGAAATTGGATCGCCGACTACATCGGCGATTACTGGGACAATCTGCTGCCCACCCGCATACGTGGTGCCACCTACGCGAGCTCGAGCCTGCATCAGTGGTGGACGACGGCCGCGACCAAGCTCGGATCGACCCCACGCAACGAAGCGCAACGCCGCGAGCTCGCGGTACTTCTCACGACCGATCCGCTGCCCGTACTGCAGGTCATGCGCGACCAGAACACTGCGCTGACCTTGCGTACCCGCATTGTCGCAGAAGCAGTCCGCGAGAGGCGGACAGAGCAAAGAAACCACCTGCGTGACAACGAGTCTGGATCAGAGCAGCTGTCGACCGAAGCGGAGGCTGCCACGTGACCGCAACCAGGGTCTGGGATCTCGATATCACCGCACGGGCGCCGATCTCGCACCGCGGCGAGATGATCGGCACCACCGCCATGTTCCGAAGAATGAAAGTCATCCAGCCGGACAGCACCATCGCCCTGGTACCTGTCGTATCGGGGAACTCGTTCCGTGGAGTACTTCGACGCCTCGGCGAAGAGATGCTCCGCGATGCCCTCGAATACGACCACCTCCTACCGCTGGCGGTCGCGCACATGCTCCGCAACGGAGGCAGCATCGTCAAAAGCAACGCCGAACCCATCACCGGTCGCCGTCTGCAGCAGCTGCGCACCCTCATTCCGCACTTGAGTGTGTTCGGTGGCGCGATCGGCTCAGCCCCGATCTCAGGATGTCTACAAGTCGGCCATGTCGTGCCGCTGGTGGCCGAGGCGATACCGATCCTGCGGTTCGACTACGACTCAGCACTGCCCAGCCGCTTCGACGTCGAGACCCTCGAGTCCTACAGCCACCTCGACGACGTCAGCACAGCACGAGACACCACACCCGCGACAGGAAGCGAAACCAGCACACCGCCGACCCCGCTGATGCGCTACGAAATCGAAGCGCTGGCACCGGGCACTCGATTCGAGACCTTCGTCCAGATCAGCCGCGGAACCGACGTCGACATCGACTTCACCGCCGATGTGCTCCGCGAATTCTGCGATCGCGGTTGGCTCGGCGGCCGCACTGGGATCGGGCACGGACAGGTCACGACAGGGATCGCCCCCGCCCTGGACGACAACGTGGGCACGCTGTGGCGCACGGCCATCACCGCACGCCGCGACGAGGCGCTCGACGCGCTCGTCGGCCTGACGAAATGACCACAACACCAATGATTCCTCTGGTCGTGAGGGCCCGACTCGCATCCGGGGTCGCTCACGCAACGCCGTGGGGAATCAGCCTGGACGGATTGCTCGCATCCGAAATACGGGAGAACTACAAGGCCGAATGTCGCACGCGGGGAACCGAATACGAGCCATACGATTCCGCGTCCGAACCCGCGCCACTGGAGCTTCCTCTCGCCCGATGCACACTCGCCGGTCAGGACAACTGGCACTGGTCGGCAACCTTCGCGTGGCCGGACGGCGAGGTGGCGGGGCCTCACGTCCAGTACTGGAGTTCGCGGCCCGATCAGCACGCACTCGACCAACTCTCCGACGGTCTACCGGCACTCGTCTCCGAGCGGCAGGGGCGATACCGAGCGCGCGTGATGCCGCTGCCGCTGACCATCGCGTCGGCTCTGGTGTGGCGGGCGGTCGGCGACCCCGATGCCGTTCTGGACCTTCTCGGGGGCGTGCGGACCATCGGGCGCAAACGATCCTCGGGACACGGCCACATCCTCAACTGGACCGTGGAAGAGGCAGCGGCGGACCCGTGGGCGTCCAGCCATCTGCATCTGGACGGCTCGCTGGGCAGAACCGCCCACGCGCACTGCCTGAGAGGCCACCAGAGAGTCGACACCGGGGGAGAAGGGCAGATGGGGCTGCGGCCGCCGTACATGCACCCTGCAACCCGGAGAGAGGTCCTGCTACCCGCGCGGTGACGAGCAAGGCTGCATCCGGTCGCCTACCTGCGGGGTGAACGGAAATCACGGTTGCCAGCGGTGCCGTGGTAGCTGAGGCCGAATTCGTCTCGTAGTACACGTAGGACAAGGTCACGGCCAGCGTCGTCGTAGAAGATGTCGACTTCGTCGACCAGTGTGAGCACCGGTGCCCCACCGCGACCGATCAGCATCAGTGAGGTCAAGTCGTCGTGGTTGGCGCATCGGTACTTCATCCCCCGAGCCGAGGGGCTGGCGGTGAGCACGGCCGATCCGATGACCCTGGTGGCGCTGTAGTCCTCTCCGGTGAGCAGCGTTGCAGAGAGGTTGAGCTTCGCGGTGTGCCGACCGTAGAGCGCCGCGATCTCGAGGTCTTCGTCGAGCTGCATCGTCGCGAGCTTCTTGCCGCCCTGACTTTTCGGGCCTGTCAACCACGACTTCTGGACGGTCGGCGGAACGCCGACAGGTCTTCTCCGCAGGATGCCTTCGGCGACAGCCCCTTCGACGGACTGAGCGACGTACAGGTATCCGCCGAAGGTCGGGTCGGAAGGGTCGAATCTGCCCTGCAGAGGATCCCCGACAGGCAAGGGGATGGCGGGGTCGTAGATGGAGTTGGCTGCATACGGTGCCGTGGTCGGCAGAATCCGGTACAAGAGCGTTCCGGCACAGACAGTTTCGGTGTCCGCGGGCACACCGTTGTAGTCGTTCGTGGCCACGATTCAGCTCATACCGCGGCCGTCGATACCGACGGTCAGATCGACGTGCTCTCTGGTCAACTCACCGGCGGCCGCGAGTTCGACGGGAGGCCGATCGCCGAGGGCGCTGTCGATCGAGTACCACCACGTGAGCACGCCCCAGGGGTCTTGAGCACTGTCGAGTTGGACATTCGCGTACGCAACGACAGGCCGAACGCAGTGCTTCGCCACGTCGAGCTGAAACTTGGGGTACCGATATCCATGGCCGACTTCGACTCCAAGAAGCTCGCTTTTGTCCCTGCGTACCTTCGCTGCCGTCCGGTTCGGAGTGCCGGTCGGAGAGAGGATCTCGCCTACCTCGGTCGGGCCGTAGGTCTCGTCGAGGCGGAATGGCAGTCGATACTCCGCAGGGCCGGTCGGCGAGTCCAACTCGACCGTCGAATACTGCGCCGCCGCATCCTCTTCGCCGTCGCGGGCGGGGCATTGCGACGACCACAGATCGAGCAGCCCGTCGAACGATCGCTTGAGGGGAAAATAGCTCAGCCACAGTGCCATCGCGCTTTGGAGGTCATCACGGGCGGCCTCGTCCGGACATGTGGCGGGCAGACGAGCTGTCAGTATGTGCAGGTCAACAACTGTTTTGACGAACTTGCAGGCGTCACCGTCGGGATCTGTGGAGCACTGCTCGGCAGGGTCTCGCATGATGTTCTTGGCAAACGCCGCACGGAGGTCGGAGGTGAAGCTGCAGATCTGATCGAGTTCGAGTGAGGCCGCGGTCGATGACTGAGGGTCACGCGGAGATCGTGCGTAGAAGACCCGATCAGCAGCAGGTGCGCCCGGCGGTACAGGCCAGGTTCTGCCCACCAAGGCCACCGAACTACGGTCGCGGACCAGGCCCTTTCCGTCGTCGGTGAGGAAGAACTGCGCGTCGTGCGATCGCGACCGACCGCGAACTCGCATGGATCGCGCACTGCGACGTGTCGACACGATGATGACCCCTTCCGGCAGACGCTTGACGTACGCCCGCATGGTCGATCGTACGCCTCGTACGTACCGTATGCCCGGAGATGGGAAACCGCAGGCCCAGCGACCGTTGAGCGGGATCGGGCAGTGGATGAGGCCGACGAACCCCGGACTAGTTGTCGTCGATGATGCGATGCCAAAATCGAGGCATCGCAATGTCGCGGGAGAACTCGATCACGAAGCCGCTGTCGACCCGCGCGAGGACAAGGGGGCCGAGGCATCGCCCTGTTCGCGCGTTCGCCGCTGGCGCATTGACGACACGGACAATGGGGCGGGCAGTGTAGAAGTCGTGAATCTGAACCAACCGCATATCCACCTGAAGATCGTCGAAGTCGCGGATCTCCGAGCCGATCTGGTCGTCTCTGAGCTGCGAGCCGTCGGTCACCTCGCTCACGCCGCCACCCTCCTCCGCCCGGCTCTGGAAGATCTGGGCCCGAGGCGTCAGACTAATGTCCACGGTGAACCAACACCGAAGCGGTAATCAGTTGGGAGCTACGACTATGGCCAGTCTGGAACAGCGCATTCACGAGCTGCCCCCGGCAGCTTTTGCGCGCAGCGCGCATGCTGCCGCCAAGCTGGCAATCCGCGCGGCCGAGCTTGCCGGGAAGAAGCCCCCGGCGAGTGCACTGCGGATACGAACGCAGTCACTCGAGCAGCTGAGCGCCCAGCAACGGCGGCGTTTACAGTACGAGGCCGACAAGATCGCCCGCCCGCAGCATGCCGCCCCACCGGCTCAACAATCCACTGGCGAATCCGAAGAGAGTGGCAGCAGCGAGTAGCGTCGGCCAACGTTTGCACGACCCCTCCCTTCGGAGCGCTGACGCCCGCGGCCACGGCTCCGTCGCACTACTGCGAACGGTGAAACAACTCCGAAGGGCAAACAGTTGGGGCCCATGACTATTCAGGATGTGCGAGTAGCATCGGCCGACGCTCGTACCTGCTCCACCAGCTCGCGAGGAGAGTAGGCCAATAGCATTGTGCCGTACTGGTATTCACCGCGTAGCCAGGCGAGGGACGCTTGAGCGTTGGCCGCCGCAGATGCAGTCGGCGGCGTCTCCTCCGCGTGACGGCTTCGGCTGAAAACGGTGGGAACAATCTGCATGTTCGATGATGCGTCGGTGAGCCGGCCGAGGCTGGATGCTTCAGGCCATGCTCATCCAGTGCCCCGAGGTATTCGCGCAGGAGGTGTTCGCCTACATCGGAATCGAGCGAGGCGACTTCCAGCCCTTCGACGAGGCCTGTGTCAGGATTCGTTCGTGCACGCACGGGTGTCGTGCGAGTTCGAGAGAAGCGCTCGGGTACGTGTGCGGATCGCGACGTAGACGTGTGAATGATGTCGCCGTCGGTCCTCCAGCTGGTTGTGAATATGTCGATGATCTGCGGAGCGGGGGACGCATCGAGTGCAAGGATCTGTGTGTCGAACGAGGGGCTGAACGCGGCAACGCGATTCGCACTGGCCACGTAGCGCTCGGCGGCCGCGAGATTTGTGTAGGCCGCGACGGGCCCGCTGCCGGCCAGCCCGACTTCTTTATACGAATCGTCGTCGTCGGCTTCGCAGGTGTTGACCACGAGATAGACGTCCAGTCCAGGAGAAGCATCGCCGGTCGGGAGATATCCGGCGCTGCACAGCGCGGCCGTGACCAACTGCATGTAGGGCAAGTCGAGTGCGGTGGAGATGGAACGCAAAGTGTCGGGGCTGGGAAAGCTGGTCTCCCATCTGGCCAGTGTTGTCCGACTGATACCCAGTGACCTGCAGAATTCTGTCTTGGTTATCCCCCTGTCGTGGAGCGTTGCGTCGACAGTTGCCGCGAGAGTTGGCATGCCATGAACCCCTTTCTTCCCTCCGCGAAGACCCGTATGTAGCGCAGTAGGCTTCAAGTGTAGCGCACAACGGTTCACTATAGGTGGGCGCGATTCAGATCTCGTAGGCGAGATGCCTGGCGGCAATGCTGTCGCTCACACGCTGCGATAAACACACTCGGTAACTGGCTCGATAGCGCCGAAGGCGGTCAGTTGAGGGGATCCGCCCGCTGGTCCACGGGGCGGTGCACATGCCAAGCGGTCGTCGCGCGGCGGCTCGATGGGTTCGTCGCGTATGCAAGCACCCGAACTTGGTT
The DNA here is from genome assembly GCF_000813105.1 of Rhodococcus sp. BS-15. Classification (NCBI taxonomy): domain Bacteria; kingdom Bacillati; phylum Actinomycetota; class Actinomycetes; order Mycobacteriales; family Nocardiaceae; genus Rhodococcus; species Rhodococcus sp. BS-15. Next base: position 11,069 of record NZ_BAOX01000026.1, read on the forward strand.
GCCTGCCTTGCGTACCTGGCTGCCGGGCGAGACTAGTTCGGGTGTCGGTGCTCCGAGATACGGTGAGTCCAAGGAGTGCTTCGGTCGATTCGCTTATGAGGTTGGACATGACTAATGACGACGATGTGACGTGCCTCGACGATCGTGGCGATGCCACGTGCGCAGGCAGCGTCGAGTACCGTTTTCCTCTGTCCGGCACAGGAAAGTCCTTTGCGCGCTGTGACAAGCACTGGAGCATTCGGCTCGACCTTGACCAGGAACTCCGAGAGCGCTATCCCACCCAGGCACCCGCTGATTTCGACCCGTCGTACGCAGGGGAGCATTGGAGCGAAGACGACTACTGACCGCCGGCCAGCAGTAGAGCCCTTGTCTGCTGACTGTGAGACCGAAAGCCGTTGACAGGCAAACTAATCAGATGCCGCGTCGATGATTCGCTCGAAGAACAGCTCCTGGGCACCATATGTGCGCTGGTTGCCGAAGTACCGCTGTACGACCCGCTCGAGTTCCGCTTGCGTCGTGATCTCAAGCTGCTTGCAGAGGCTCGCGGCGTCGTCGAGATCGCCGCTCGAATGGCGGGTCGACATCGCTTTCATCGCCAGAACGTATGCTGGCGAGGCGATCTCGAGTGTAAGTGCGGGCCCGATCTTATGGCTACGTGGATCGTCGTCGGGCCTGGGTGGCATCATCTGGATGACCGCGTCATTGAGCCAATATTGGTCGAGGCCACGTTCGCGCGCCAGATCCTTCGCGGCGTCGATTACCACGTCACGCGGGACGAAGATGCCGTCAATGTCGTCCGTGACACGGGAAGCGTTGTACGCCAGTGCCATAGCCGCGCCTCCGACGACGAAGATCTTTGCTTCGAGGCCACGCTCCTGAAGCTTCGTGTCGAGTGCGCCGAGCAGCTCCTCGATCATTGTGGCATCAAACTCCTTCAAGATTCCCCCTCGACAGGATGACATTTCGTTCGCGCAGCTCCACTGGTGTGCGGAGCGCTTCCAACCAGATGTACTTTCCGCTGTCGAGTGGATCGAACAGATGTCCGTTCACTCGACGCGCGGGGCTCGACGTCCAGCTCAGTATCGATGCGTTGGATACGCGATCGCGACCGGTCATAGCGGCCACCCCCGCAAGGGTTGCGTCCCAACCGACGACTCCGGTGGGCTGCGGCTCACAGTGAAAGGCATCGATGTCGTCCGGCCTGAGCAATCGCGAAGCAGTGAGAACGCACTGCCTCAACACTCGTACTGCGAACCGCCAGTCCTGTTCGGTGTGAAGCAGCGCGCCGAAGCGGGCATAGGTGGTCAATTTGTGAACCAGGATCGAGGAGGTCTCCGGAGCGAGCCGAGAGGCCAGGGCGAATCGACGGTCCATTGCGGGCGAGCGATGCGGATCGACGAGACTCGCAGCGACGGTGGCGATGTCGAGGCCGGTCACCCAAGCAATTCGAGACAACGTGGAGGGATCAGTTGAGGCCGGCGAGGGGACCGGCGGTTCATACCCCGAGTTGTGCGCGTGCATCTGTCCGATCACCTCGGCTCCACATTTTGGGTCGATCCGGCTCTCAGGGTACTCAGGCAGTCGTACCTGTACATGGCTCGGCATCGTCAGGTCCGGGCCTTGATTGCGCGGGGACCGAGGTCGATGTAGATGCCGTGATCGATCAGGATGAGCCGGGCCAACTCGCCGGCGTACAAGAGCCGGCGGCGGGACAGCACCACCACGGTCGTCCCGTCGCTTTGCTCGACATCATGCGGGTGGATGCCGATCAGACTGAACATCGGGTTGGCGACCAGCACGGTGTTCGATCGCACAGCGAACGCAACGATGAAAAGAATGGCGGTCAGTGCCGCCCACCGCGACGTCGGATCGGCGAGCAAGACAATGGCTGCGGGGATGACGTAGAGACTGAGCATTCCCGAGACCAGGGCGTCGAGTCGAGGCCTGGCGGCAGCAATCCGGGTGAGATCTGGGTTGCGCGTCTTGACCACGCGGTAGAAGAAGGCCGGGGTCATCACCACCCCCATTGTCGCGACGCCGAGGATGCCGACGCTCACCCATCGGCCATGCCACAGATCGACGACGACGGCCAGCAGGGCGACGGGAGCGAATGTGGCGACGGTAATGGCGCTTCGGACGATCGGGGAGATCACGGCGTGCCCGAATCGAGCGCTGCGGGAGGTAGCACCAATTCACCTTCCACCGGTACGACGATTCCAGTCTTGGCCCGCCAATCCCGCAGAGACTTTTCACGCTGGTACAGCCGACGCGCCTTGTTCCTACTGATGCCACCGAGCGCAGCGTCGAGCCGGATTCGATCCCAATCTTCCTGCGACAGTTCACTCGTCATAGAGCTGGTTCTCCTGCCCGGTAGCGGCGGTCCTGGCTGCTCAGGTGCGGGACACAACCTCGGCATTACTTCTTGGCTATTATCAGAGATAGTAGCGTGCGTCTGGCCGATCGCGGACTATGCGGTACGGGCGAAGAAGGCACACGAGCACGAACAGGGGGAGACGGATATGACAAGCGCTGATCACAGGGCCGAGGTCCACAAGGTGGCCGAGGCTCGCAGGGCGGAGGGTCGGGAGAGTTGGGCGCACAGGGTCGAGCTCCGAACGTTGCTACGCGATGAGGAGTTGTCGTTCGGAGAGCGGTGCACCGCAGTCGCGGCTCGAATCAACGCCAGCTCCTGGGTCAAGGCGATGCCCAGTGAGGATCGGATTCACGATCTCGTCGACGAGCTCAAAGACGCCGACGATCAGGGACATTACGAGGCGGTCATGCACCAGATCTACGACGAAGCGGATTACGCACGGGTCTTCATCAGTTGACTGGACTGCGAATGGGTGATCATCGTCGCGCCGATCGTGAAGCCGGTCGACACACCGAACAGCGGCGTCGATAGAGGACGCCGCACGGCAGAAAAGGATTTGTATGTCTCACAGCACGAACTCGCGCACGAGTTTCGACGGTGTCGAGGTCACCACTGTCACTGTGGACCACCCGGACGGCGGAGTCGCAGAGGTCAGGGTCGCGGTAGGCGAGGGCGGCCGGCTGGAAGTGTCCATCGACGCTTCGTCGACAAACGGCTACGTCGTGGACGTCGACGAGACCACCGTCGCGGAAAAGTAGGGAGGGGAACGACCATGGCGTTTGTCGTGATTCAAGAGGGCGGCAGCTCTACCGAGTTTTATGTCTCGGCATGGGGTTCGGTGGATGAGGCGGAGGCGCACCGCATCAGTTGCCGGAACGACGGCGCATATCGAACCACCGAGCCGGTTGAAATGCCCGACGGTACCGACTGGGACGCGCTCGAGAATGTTGTCCAGTCGCTCGCGACGCTCGACTGACCGAGCTTCTCGCTGGGCTGCTGAGGAGTTCGCAATCTGTGCATGAACGAGTCCGCACGCGTCGCGTACGGGGCGCGAATCAGGGCCGGCCAGTGGCACGGCCGCGGCACCAGTCTGAGTGCCGTACGCTGCGCGCTGGCAGGTCGATCGAACACGCCGAGTAGGGGTGGGTATTGGTGAGCACGTTCTTTCGTACAGGCACCGTTGTCGCATTGACTGGTGCCGCGTCCGGGATCGGTCGCGAGATCGCCCTTCATCTGAGCCAGGCCGGAGCCACAATGGCTCTGGCCGACATCGACGCTCCCTCGTTGCGAGCAACCGCCCAACAGTGCGCGAGTCCGCAGATCCGCACCTTCGAGCTCGACGTCTCCGACGCCGACGCCGTCGAGCGGTTCGCCATCGACACCGCGCAGCAGTTCGGACGCGTCGACGCCGTGATCAACGTCGCCGGGGTTCTGTACTCGGGCAGCGTCGACGCCACACCTCTCGTCGACCATCACCGAGTGATGGACGTCAACTACTGGGGCGTAGTCAACAGCACCAAAGCATTCCTGCCCCTCATCGCGGCCGGGTCAACGGAAGGCCGAATCTGCAACGTGTCATCGACTTTCGGGCTCATGGCGTCCCCGAATTCCTCCGCCTACAACGCATCCAAGTTCGCAGTCCGAGGCTTCACCGAGGCGTTGATCCAGGAGCTCGCCGTCACCGATCCGAACATCAAAGTCACTGGTGTCTACCCAGGTGGTGTTCGCACATCGATCGCCCGTACAGCTCGAGTCGCTCCCGGTGTCGACCACGAGGTCGTGTCGGCCACCTTCGACCGGCTCGCCCGGACCGACGCGTCCACTGCGGCGGCGGCCATCGTCCGCGGAATCGAGCGAGGCTCACCGAAAGTGCTGGTAGGTCCCGACGCGCGTCTGGTGGACGTCGCTACGCGTGCACTCGGGTCGCTGTACATGCGGGCTGTCCCGGCACTTCGCAAACGCATGTAATCGACACCGCCTGCATCCGCGACCGAGCTGCTGGACTATGCCAACCAGACACCGCCGGGGCCGTGATTTGCGGCCCGCTCACAATCGCAGCCGGCGTCGGAACGTCTTGCCGGACCTACTCCGGATTCGCACCGCACGTCCGGGCACCCACAGTCGGGCCCGTGACCGGCACTTCTGCTCGCTCTGTCGCGGGCGTAGCGTCGACTGCGGCCGTTCACGCAGGTAGAATGGGTTTCAACAGACTCACCGGTCAAGCTGAAAGGGCACATCATGGGCGACGACGCGCACCGCGACCGTCAAACAGGCCCGGATGCGCCCCTCATTCGAGTGGCGGACTACCCCCAGCTGCAGGCGATAGCGTGGAGTCTGCGTGCCGACGCTGAAATCAGTGAACAGGAAGCCCTGAGACTCTATGAGCGCAACTGGCGTCACGTCGGTGAGCTGAGTGACCGCGAAGATGTGTTCGTGCGGCACCTCGCGGAGTGCTACAGCGGCGGCCGTCTCCTTGTTTGAACGCAAGCGGCACGCCGCTATTGCGCTTCTACTCGACGCTCTCGACGCCGATCTGTTGTCGAGCAAGCAGTGCTACTTCGGCGGGGGCACCGCGATGGCAATGCGGTTCGGCGAATGGCGGCTGTCGACCGACATCGACATGATCGTCTCGAACTGGGACGGATACCGGGAACTGCGGGTCGCAATCTCCGAGGGCGGCATCGACGCCATCAGTCGTAGCCCGATCACTCAGGTACGAGACGTGGTAGCCGACCAGTACGGAATCCGAACCATGCTCGATTCGGACGACGGACCGGTCAAGTTCGAGATCATCCACGAAGGGCGCATCGACCTCGACCGCGCCACCGCCGACGACGCAGTATGTGGAGTCGCGACTCTGACCGTGCCGGACATGGTGGCCACGAAGCTGCTCGCGAACGACGACAGGTGGGCGGACCGCTCCGTCTACAGCCGCGACCTGATCGATCTGGCGATGTTGTCGGCCGACGACGACGATTGGGCGGCCGGCTATCGCAAGGCGGCCGCCGCGTACGGTTCGACCGTCGACACAAAGTTAAGGCGCGCAACGGAGTTCGCGTTGGCCGACACCGCTTGGCTGAAGACCTGCATTCACCAGATGGACATGGACATCGCTGTATCGGATCTGCGCACCCGCATCGAAGCCCTGCAGGGCTCCCTCTAGCGTCCGGTCGTGCCGGGATCGATCGACACTGCGCGGTGATTCGCCGCCTGGCGAGCGTTCTGAGGGTGAGCGGTCCGCGCGTACTCGGCGAGGTGGGCGGCCCCCGCAGCGTCGACGACGGGGCCGAGCGCGGTACGTAGGGACGGCGCATATGCTCCGGTCTTCGCTTCGTTGTACAGGATTCGGGTCAGTTCGTAGACGTACTTTGCTCCGGCTACCGAGTCTTCTGCTCGGAGGCTATGACGCCGAAAGTCCTCCAGCACAGCTGTTTCGATCGTGGGGTCGATATTCGACATGGGTGCTCTCCCTCCTGGGCCGTGTGGGTGGTCGCACGCACAGGCGCGGCCGGTTCTGTGGAGACGGTATCGCGGGCACCGGACACCGCGGACACGTCCAATTTCCGTAGGGGTTGAACCGGTGGACCAGGGGTCGGCCGGCTGTTGACAACCAGTGCCCCCGGCACTGGTTGTGTCGGGGTCATTTTCGTTCGGTGACGGCTTGACTTTCGCGGGGCGGTGTGGAGTGAAAGATATTGCGGCGCAGCGCAAATAGGGAGGGCGCGTGTCGGTGGTGTCGGTTAGTGTTCTCGGTGTCCCAGTTGATCCGGGTCGGTGGACTGACCATCCGCGGCCCTCTTGTTTCCGGCAGGTGTTGCCTGCCGGGGTGTGGAGCGAATTGTGATCGAGAGCAATGTTGTACGCGGTGCGTCGTCGGCGGAGCAGTTTCCGACTGACGAGAGTTTCGTGGAGGTGCTGTACGGCGAACGGATCGTGCGAGGGTTCGTTCTGGTGGATCGCGCGGGTGCCGTTGCGGGCGGCGCACCTGTCGCGGTAGTGCCGGTGGGCCGGGAGGTTCCGATCTGGGTTGCATGGGTGAGCCCCTACCAGGTCCGCGAGGTTGCCCTACAGGGAGAGCGGCGAGAGAACTGGGAGTGGCTCAGTCGGGTTCTGCAGGCGTCCCTGCACGAGTGCCGACGCGATCACGAACGCCTGGGTTCGTTCGGCGTGGAGACCAGTGTCGGGGCTACACGGTGAGCGCGCCGTCGTTGAATTACGACCGCTCACGGGTCGGGGCTTTCCTGGCCGACCAGGGAGGTGAGTACGCCGAGACCATGGCTCAGTTCGACGTGCAGGATCGAGCGACGCACCACGAGGGTCTCGAGCTGATGCGCGCCCTGGTGGACGACCTAGCAGCGCTGGGCGATGTCTGGCACCTGGACGGGGTGGCGGGCGGTGCGAACGTGAGCGTGCACGCAGACTATTCCTGTGACGCCGAGGGCTTTTCGGCGAACGACGGTCACCTGACGTTGGCTGTGTTCCTGGGAGTCGGGGCAGGTATCGCAGACGTCGGGATCAAGTCGTTGGGGGAGCTGCCGCACGTGGAGATGCGCGGGGTGTTCGACGTGCTCGACGGGATTGCCGGATTGCTGTCCGAGTCGATGCGCAGGGTTGCAGCGGTCCTGACGTCGGTTGAGCCCGAATTGGCGCTGCGGGTGGTTTCGGTGGAGGACGTGCGGTCGGAGGCCGAGGACGATCCGTGCTTGGACGACGGTGATCGCGTGGCATTGCGGGAAGCCAGTGACGAGTTGATTGCGTCGGCGGTGGTGCGCTCGTGGTCTGCGGTCGAGGATCGGTTCTTCGATGTGTACGACCAGGTGCAGGCCGCGGCGAAACGTGCCGTTCTGTCGGCTGTCGGGCAGGGGTGAGCAGATGGGATACGAAGCGACGTCCGGTGGCACGCTGTACGTGCCGGTTGCTGCAGCCGACGCGATATGGGTCGAGTTGATCGAGCGATACCCGAACGCGGAGGACTACGTGGAGGGTTGTGTGGAGGAGCTGGCGTCGGTGGACAAGATCGCGTCGGCGGTGGCAGGTGAACTCGGAAGCTACGATCCGACATCCGGCTATTCGGTCACCCGAGTCGAGCAGTCGTGTCAAGTGTCGGTGTGGGGGAGCGGCAAACTGGGAAGCCCGGAGCTGTATCTGCAGGTCTTGGCCGAACACGGGGCAACAGGTGAGATCCACGGCGCGGGTGAGGATTCGGCTATGTGGCGCTGGAAGCTGGCCGACGGCGGACTCAGCGATGACGGCGGACGCATGGTGTACGGCGAGGACGTCGATCCATCGGCTTGGGTCGCGCAGCTTGCGTCCGGCGTAGGAGCGTACGACCGCATCGCAGTGACCTCGAGCGAGCAGGCGGCCCACGACCAGATCACCGCGTGGTGTCGCGAGATTGTGCTCGCCGAGGCACCGACACCGCTCCCGGAAACCGAACTCGACGCCGTGGCCGTCGCCACGCGGGCGGCCGAGCTCGGTATTCGTGGGCGAGTGATACCGGCGGCCAGTGGCCGTGAGGAACTCGCCGGTATCGACTGAGCCGAGGGGTGTGGTGGGACGTCGCAGGGTTGCCTGTAAGCACTCTGGACGTCCCACCTTCCAGGGAGGGCCATATCGGGATGCCCGCGCCACTCGTGCCCGGCATGTGGCACCGGCTCGACTCGCATTCCCGCAGAGTGGATTTGGGGATTGTGTCGGTGGGTTCGGATACGCTCGACGGGTCCCAGTTGATCGTCGGCGCGGAGCCTGACCAGCCCGTGTCGCACATGCAGGAAAGAGAACGAATCGATGACTGTTTCTGAGCCCGTACGACTTGCTGGACCCGGCGAAATCATTGCCGCGGTCCCCTCGATACTCGGCTTCTACCCGACGAACTCCGTTGTTGCACTGTTTGTTACCGACGGCGAGCTGCGCTGTGGGATGCGGAGTGACGCCGATGTGCGAGCGGCCTTCGACGCGCTGGACGGGCTACGCGCTGCAGTTGCATCGACCGGGGCGTCGGCGGTCGTCCTGATCGCGGTCGCGGACGACGACCACGCCGACGATGCCGCGATGATCGTCAGGTCGGCCGTCAACGTCCTTGCTGACTCGGGTGTGGGGGTCTCTGCACTGAGCGTTGCGGCTATCGACGTCGGTGCTCAATTCGCAGATCTGTTGCGTGGAACCGCGGGGACTGTCCCCGACCCGATGGACTGCCCCATCATGGTGGAGGCAATACGCACGGACAGGCCAGTTGCGAGGAGCCGCAGTGTGCTCGAGGAGCGCTACCGTCCCGGAGTCGAAATCCCCCGGCAGGCACAGGCGGCAGCCGCACACGCCCGCGGGAGCCGCCTGATCGCGGTGACGATGGAAGAGCTTGTAGAAGTGGTGCGGTCGAGACAATTGCCGTCCGATGATCTGAGCGCTCGAATCGGATTCCTGCTCGGACAGGAGTCGCTGACGGTGCGTGATTCCTTCGCCTACAGCGCCCACTACGGTCACCAGGCAGCAGCGACGGCAATGTTGCAGATCGCAGCACGGTTGCGCGGCCGAGAGCGGGCACACGCGATGGCTCTGGTGGCGCTGATCTCGTACATCCACGACGGCTCGGCGCAGACGCGCCTGGCGATCGATGCCGCCTTCGCCGCCGTCGAGGATATCGGGGCCGAGGTGCCCAAGCTCGTGGACCTACTTCACCAGGCATACGGGGTCGCGCTGCCCGGTGAGCAGTTCGCGGGTTGCATCCCCGCGAAATCGGTGGTCGAGCGGGTTACCGGGGCAGTGCTTCCCACGCCATAGGTTCGCCGGGATTGCAACCGTGCGATGCTGTCGGCGCGCCGTCCATTCAGGAGCGGGTCGGCAGCATCGCCGAAGTCGGTGTGCGGGACAAGGTGGAGCCTCCGAATCGGTTCTGCTGGAAAGCGATTGGGGCAAAGGATGGCTGCGGTGAACGCGGCCATAACCAGTGCCCCGGCACTGGTTGGGTCGGTGGCACTTTTGGGGCTGTAGGGGTTGCGTGTATGTCCGCAATGTGCAGGGTGTGAGGCGTGAAATCGGTTGTCGTCCAGTGCTATCCGGCGTTGCACGGCGTGTTCGATTGGGCTAGATTGGTGGTCGTCCCAGTTGATCTGCGGGCCGCGACTGACCATTGCGGGCCGCGCCGTCCCGATGACGCCGATGGCGATCGGGGGTTTGGAGTGTTCTCATGTCTGCTGCTGTAGCGGAACTCGAAGGTTTGACCGTCGCGGGTATCGAGGGTGTGCGTTCGATACCGGATGGTGCCGTTGTAGAAATCGGGGGAGTGCGAGGCCGGGTTGTTGTCGACCGGAGTGCGCCGGTGGGCGACGACGGTGGAGTGTGGGTGGCGGTGCTTCCTCTGGATTGTTCCGGGGTGGTCGTCGAGTGCGTGACCGCACGGCAGATCACGAGGTGCGGTGGCAATAGGGCGGGGGCGTGGTGGGTCCCAGTCGTGCCTGCGTTGCAGCTGGCGTTGGCGGCGCGGATCGACGCGGAGAAGTCGGCGCAAGAGCTGGCAGAGGCGCGGGCGGCCCTACGTGATGTGTCGTCGCGGCATGAGTCAGCGATGGACAAGTTGGTCGCGGACGCGCACGAGTGGGCCGACGACAACGATCTGTGCAGTCGGTTCGACGAGTTCATGGAGGATCACAATCTCCCCACGCGGCTGAAGGACTTCGATGTGGAGGTCAGTGTTCGGCTCTCGACGAGCGTGACTGTGAGAGTGTCGGGTGCCCGCGATTCCGATGCCGCCGAACAGGAGGTCCGGCACTCCGATGTCGAGGAGGCCATGGCCAACAGCGGTTTGGCCGGCTTGAATCTGGAGGACTTCGATGTTGTCGACGCAGAGCTGGTGTGAGTGCGGGTAGCGGACTGCGCGGCCGCGCAATGTCCCTGCGGGTGTGGGTCCGTGCGAGATCGTGGTGCGGGCGCTGATCTGATCTGGACTTCGCCGTGGCGTCCGGTATGGATGCCACGGCGAAGGCTGCTGAGCCGTCGGGTGGTGGCAGGGTCGGCGCGTGGGTTACGAACCGTGTTCCCGAGGAAATGGCAACTCGCGCAGGCGATGTGCGCGATTGTCAAGCGGTGAGACGGGGCGTTCACTGGCAGCTCAACTGCGTGCCCCGGCACTGGTAGGGGCAGGGCCATGTGTTGGTCGGCTGGAACCGTGTTTGTCAGTACGACGCGCTACGGTGGGGGAGTCCCAGTTGATCTGGCCACCGTGACTGACCATCACGGTTGGCCGCCGTACCGATCGGCATGTGCCGTTCGGAGTTTGGAGTGTTCTCATGTCTACTGTTTCGCCTGTGGGCAGCAGCTCGGTTGCTGCGGGTAGCCCGGCTCTAGGGGTAGTGGCGGCGTCGATGTCGACGGCTGCTACACCCCGTGACCTGTCAGTCTCGGTGGCTGCTATTGCTGTGCCACTTCCCCTGTCGTGGGAGTGCTCGAATCAGGCGGACGCGAACGTGGTTCGGGCGTTGCCTGCCGCGCACGCGGTGGTGGGGTACGCCGATCGCATCGGCGCGGCCGACGATGACCTACGCACGGCGATAGCGGATCTGGTGGCGGATTTGCGGCATCTCGCCGACGCTGTCGGGGTCGACTGGGATGACGTGTCCGCGACGGCTGATCGGGACTACCGCTGCGAGGTCGAGGGTGACATCGAGCCTGCGTCGGAGAATCCGGTCGTGTATCCGGAGGTGCCCGACGCGGTCCTGGCGCGAGCGGAGGAGTTGTTCACGCAGTCGGTGGCCGATCATCACACCCGTGCTGCGTGGGCCGATGTCGACCAGTGGGAGCGACGAATGTGGATCGGGGTCGCCGAGGCGGAGAGCTGCCAGAAGGGATGACTCCGCTCTGTAGCCCAGCGGCAAAGGCCGAGCGACCAGTCAGCTGGCCTGTCCGTCGTTGGTCGTGAGCTAGAGAAAAGGTCCGACTTGCTCGCGTGAGATCGAATTCGACGGCTACGCAGCGCGGGCTCACTGAGACGAAGTGCTCTGATCGCCTGCATTACGGAAACAGCTCTGCCCCTGACCATATGGCCAGGGGCAGAGCCGTTCCTGTATCGAGCAGCTACGACTGGCGACCAGTGAAGGTAGATCCGTCGACCGTGCTGACTCCGACGATGTCGCCGCCGTCGATCGTAAGAATCACCTCGCCCCGATACTCCGAATTGGTGATCCCGTATCCAACCTGGGCCCCAGGGGCAGTCGGCCACGTTCCCTGATCCGTGGTCACTCGGTACCGGGGGTTGCCCTCGCTCGAGGACATGTGCTGGACGTCGGTGACAGTGACGGTCTTACGTTCTACTGACATGATCGGTTGGCCTCCAAATGGTTTCGCGGCATTGTGCTACAGGCAGTGTAGTCGTTCGCGGATTCGTGATCGAGTGCTCAGCATGGCCGAATGCGCGCGACTACATGAAGGAAGGCGCTGATAAGGGGGCTTAACAGCGTTTCCATGGAAACGATTGATCTACGTTGATATTATCCCACCGTTTCACTGGACTGTCTGGTGTTCGAAAGCCGCGCGAAGCGTCACGGCGGGGAGATGCGAGCGAGGGCGTGGTGCTGGCCGTCCAAGCGCGATCGGCTCCACCGGGCGGCGACCAAGCAGCCCCGTCTCAGTATGATAATATCGCAGGTAACTAGGCGCGTCCGGTAGATCGGCGTAGCAACGTTGCTATGCCGATCTACCGGACGGCAACAACTTTGAAGCCGCGCAATTGAGGCAACGACCACCGGAAGGCCGAAGGCAATGACGCAATGGGGACAACCCGACCGAGCCATCTCAGGTGTTGGCGGCTTCATGGCCGCGGCGCTGTGCGCCGTGATCAGCGGCCATCTGGTGGCGGATATGTTCGGCGACCGATCGCCGAATTCCGGACTCCATGGACCTTCGGACGCCTCTGTCGAACCAGCACAGGCGGCGGCCGCAGCACCGGCCGAGATGACGCACGAGACGCCAGCTACAGTCCCCACAGACTGGACTCCACTACTGTGGGTCCTCGGCACTGTCGCGGTATTGGTTCTCGCGGTCTTGGTGCTGAAGCGCCTCGCCGACCAGGAAACTCTCGCCGTACTTGCGGTCGCAACGCTCGATTGTGGATCGAGCGAATCGAGGCCATGTCGTCTACGCAGTGCGACCGGGCTATCCGCAAGACAGGGTCGTGTCGGCTGACGGATGAATTACCCGCCTGAGATGACTGAAGCGAGTTCGAGCATTCGAGCCCGGACGTCCTCGAGGTGATCGACGATCACGCGCCACAAAATGGCGGGGTCGACGTCACTGTAGGCGTGGGAAATGATGTTTCGCATGGCAATCAGTTTGTGCCAGTTCTCGTCGTGGTGTTCAGCGTAGAAGTCGGGAAATTGATCGCGGATTTTGACCAAGTTCTCGCCCGCAACCTGCACGCGCATCAGGGTCGCATCCCACAGCAACCCATTCGCCGTGAGTGCTTCTTCGGAGTCCGGCCGGTCGGCAAGTATCTTGCTCAATGACTCAGCGGCGATGGTCAGGTATGGAGCCGGATTCTTCGACATGAGCGAAGTGTATTTCCGCAGGACATGGGCTGGAAAGCAGGGACTGCGCTGAACTGCTTCACAGAATTCGCACCAGATCAGGCTCGACGTACCGACGAAAGTGCTTGTTGAGTTTCGTCACCACATCCGCGCCGCCGATGAGCAGCCGATTGAGCTCGTCCTGCAGGCCCAGGAAAGCCCAGTCGTCACAGTCAGGGCCGAACGTAACCAGCAGGTCCAGGTCACTGTCGACACGTGCTGATCCGCGCGCGTAGCTGCCGAATACAGACGCCTCGATGACCCCATGACGTCTGAGCACGGCGCGAAGCTCATCAACACCCAAGGGGAGTGCGAGTTCGTCGACGGTGTGCGGCACAAACCGATTTTAGCTGTTCAGGGGGGTCCGTGCGAGGGCCGCAGTGGAGAAGCGAGTGCGCCAACCATCTCGGTTCGACCCACGGCTTAGCAAGGGATGAGGCACCGAAGGCCCACGCTCGAAACGAAGAACCCCCACGGCCTAGCTGCCGCGGGGGAAACTCCATGTGTTGTAACGAGGGACCTTGTCCTCGTATCTACCAAGACTATAACAGCGTGAGCGGGAATGGACCCAGGATCACACCTGACAGTTCGATCGTCGTATGACATCCCGGTCTGGCGGCGTGGCCCTACGGCGAATGTTGGAGGACGTCGGCCGGTGGTGGATCGAAGGCCTTCATAGGGGCCGAGTCGAGCCGGCGGCGGAGCTCCGCCACACCCAGCGACGACAGGGCGGTAGCCGTCGCTGCCGGGACGTGTTGGGCTCTCAACCGGTCCACGATGGCCTGGTCGTCATCGATGAAGCATCGGAGCCATGCGGGGTGCTTGTTTGTCACCGCGCGGCTATGGGCGAGTTTGATCTGGAATGCAGGTTGGGGATGACGTGGGGGTTCGACGTGTGGACGGGCGAGCAGCGCCCGAGCGATCGGGAAATCGTGGACGCCGAGCCACGCGCGGGTCGGGGTGCGGGTGTACGCGGGTCTAGTGGTGGAGTAGAGAAGTGTGTGGCCGAGACCGGCGATCGCCCAGGCGAGTTCTCGGCCGTCATCGAGCACCTTGGCGTCGGGAATGTGGTCGAAGAAATCCCGCCAGCGCTGTTGGATAGCGACGTCAGCGCGGGTCAACAAGTGCTCGAATTCAGTCAGATCTGCAAGGACGCCGTCGATATCGAGGATCACGACGCGGTCGTCGGCGGGGTGATTGTGGAGGTATCGGCCACGTCGAGTTTTCCCTACGCGCGACGTGGGTCCGTTCCTTGCCATGCCTCAATTCATACCCGTTGTCGGGCCCTTGGTGCAGGACCGACATTCGATGCCGGTCAAAAAGAGAAGGTCGGGTGCTGGAGGTTCGCGAGCGAAAGGGCGAATTCGCGATAGGCATCGGCGCTGGCGAAAGAGGCTGCGAAGTCCTCGGGTTCGCGACCGGCGCACAGCGTCGCGACGGCACGCTCGAGCTCGTCGAGGCATTCACGTGGGACGTGAGTCCGACCATTGCGTTCCGATTGCCGGAAGGCCTCTTGGACTTCGGCGTTCGCAGCCAGTAGACGTTCCAATGCAATGGGTGGAACGGAAAGGAGTTGTGCTCCAACGGGTACCGAGCGGGTGGGGATGTCGGGGTGGACCCCGGCCCAAAACAGTTCAGCGGCAGTGCCAGGTTTCCATTTCAAGCCCTTGTCGAACTTGGTGAGTGTGCTCGGTCGCGGGTTGGAGTACTCGCAGCGTTCGACGCTCATCACCACCGGTTTGGTCGGGCCGCCCGCTGCGTGGAGCGCGGCGATCGAGAGCTCCAGTTGCCGACGGCGGGCGGCGACTGCGACGCCGAACAGTTCGGGGTACGCGGCCTGAGACATGGCGTGAGTCTATGTGTGCGGTGAGCGGAGGCAGCTCGCGTACTCGAAGGCCGCCTGGATGTCAGACAGCGTGCGTCTGGGGGTGGCCATGGGCCTCGACGATTCGGTAGGCGCAGCTCGCTGCAGCCAACGTCTGCTCGGATGTGGGCTCAATACCGTTATGGATGGCTGTGTTTCGGAGTTTGGTCATCTCGATGAACTGTGAGTCCTCGTGGTAGCTCTGCTTCTCGTGGGCGGTCAGCCACTCGGACAGATTCCGCAGCCCTGCACCGGGCCCTGGTTTACCTGCGGCGGAGGAGCTGTTGTCCACCAGCCTGGTCACGCACGTCTCAGCGGCGGTGGCGCAATCCAGGACCGCCCTCCTGAAGAATCCGCGGTTGATCGAGTGGGCCGCCTGAAGGAGGAGCTGCCACTCGAGCGCGGGCCGCTTGCGGTCCCCTACATGACACAGGACGGTCCCGAAGGCCTCGGCACCGATGGCGGTGACCGAGGGGATATTGTAGGTCGCGGACGTGACACGCCACGCACCGTCCCAGTGCCGAAACCCTGGCCCGAGTAGCGAAGCGTCGTAGATCTGGTGGCGGTGGTCGAGGTCCTGCTGAGTCAAGACACTCACCCACTCTGCGACCCTGGTGAACCACTTTTCCATGTTCCGGCCGGCGAGATCCGCGATGCGGGCCTCCGGGGTGCCCTGCACCGACAAGCGGAACGACCGCTCAGCGTCGCCGATCGCACTGCGTGTGTCGTTGTGCGTCAGGGCCGCAGGATCCTCGGACAGCTCGAGGCCGACCGCACGTAGAGCAGTAGCAGGACCGCCGCCCTGGACTTCTGCCGCGAAAGGGGTGTCCCACACAGGGTTCACTACGGCCGCACCATCCGGGTATGCGTCGAGCCGTAGGGATGGCTCTCCGGGTACCGGAGCCAAGGCGCTCTCCGGTACCCCAACGAGCTCCGGCGGTCCCCACATCGCGTAACCGGTCGGTGGCACCGCGGTAGGCATCACGATGGTCGCGACGATCGGGCCGATGCGAGTATCGAAGCGTTGCCCCTGGAGATCCTGTGAAACCCAGATGGGACGCGGGAACTCGTAGACAGCAGACACGATCGGTTCCGAAGCCATGCAGACCACGCTACCGAGACAGGCTCGAAACGCGAGCCCATTTCTGGGCGCAATTGCCCGTGATAGCTTTCTACGAGATGCAGCGGAGACACACGCGTGCCGGTCGCTGACGAAGACGGGATCTCCCCCATAGTCCCAGGCTGTGGGGGATTTCTCTTAGGAGCGGCTATCGGCGCGGTGATGACAGGTGTCGACCTGCCTAGTCACCGAATGTGTCGGTGTGTATCAATACAATCCGCTGCGTGAGCAAGTCATCGCGGAAAGCGAACTCGTCCCGTCGACGCCGCCCATCAGGGACACGCCCGTCGGCGGCGTTGCTCGATCCGAATCCTCCTCTGGCCAACTTTGTCGAAGGTATGCCGCTGCGGCGCAGTGCCGTACGGGTTCTGAGCAAGCAGGTGAGGGCGAAGGATGTGCCATGCTTGCCGACGCGCTCGCGGCGGCGACCGGTCCGGTGACAGAGTTGATTTCGAGAACCATGTACCCCTACATGGAACTGGAGACGTTCCGAGAGTCCGGCAAGGTCGGGGAGTGGCTGACTTACTACAGCCAGCTGGCCAAGGCCACCGTGCAGCAGCTGTCCGGCGACACCGAGGAGTACTTCTGTATCGGTGACGATCCGGATCCCGTCCGCGGGTTCGTGACGCCGCAACTGTTGACGGTGTTGTTCGTGACCTACCGGACCTATTTCAACTCCGTCGCCGAACGGCATTGCTACTACGCCACTCCCGAGATGACCGCGACCGTTTTCGCCGGTTCGGAGTCGATCGACAACGTGTCACTGACGTTGGCCGATTTGCCGTCCAGGACAGGAATCGCCTACCTCCATCAGGAAGACCGCGATCGTGACCTGATCCTGTTGTGGGCTGCAGACGGGGAGGCTGTCCTCCACATCACCCTCTTGTCCGCCGAAGCGTTGGCATACTTGCTCGCACACGAGGCAGGTTGAACAGCCCTGGGCATCGGTGGGTCAACTCCCGATACCTGGTCTCATCGACCGCCGAGGTCCTGCTGAGCGCAGAGGGAAGTGACGAGGCCCCACGGCTCGATGTCGTTCAAGGAGCGCAGTTCGGGTCGAGCGGCGAGCCGCTGGACCCGAACCGCAAGTGGGGTGAAGACCCTCAGGTCATGTATCCGGGCCGGACAAGCGACGAGATCTTCGGACTGTTCGCATCCCTGATGCACATGCTCCCGCAGAATCACGTCGAACGGTCAACCATCCACGCGCGCGGGCGGGCCGACTCCACCGGTCGTCGACAGCCGCGGGCGGTCACTTACCTGTCCTATGGGCGCGGCCGCCCCAAGCCGCAGGATCCCGCGGATGATGCAGCGGCGCGCAAGTACTCGCATCGCTGGGTCGTGCGGGGCCACTGGAAGCGTCAGTGGTACCCGAGCCAGAACAGGCACCGGCCGATCTGGATAGACACCTACATCGCTGGACCGGAGGGAACGCCCATCGAGGCCAAGCCGAAGGTCACGGTGCTTCGCGGCAGCCGACGCGAAAGTGACCACGGGGGAGGGGAAGACGTCAGACCGGATCATCACGAGACGCAGGGTTCGAGCGCGACACGTCAGTGAGCGCAGCCTGGGTTGACTCTGATATTATCGCAGGGAATGGTTTGTCGTCGATCCGTGAGTCGGATAGACGACCGGCACCGATGACGAGCACTACTGGCAGACAACGAAAGGCGCACAATGGACGTTTCGATGACGCGACGGGCCGCATCAGTGATCGCGGTGGTGGCCATCGCGCTCGCCGGCTGCAGCAGCGACCCGGAGCCGGTGATCGAGGAAGGCTCCACCTCGGACACGACGTCCGAAGCCGCCTCCCCAACAACCACTGAGACACCGTCGTCGGGAGGATCGAGCGCGGCGACGTCGACGCCCGCACCGAGCGACACGCTGACTCGCACCGTCGACGACAACGGCACCGTCGCCACCATCACACTGAGCGACGCACTGTACAAGACGATCGCCCCCACACAGACAACCCCGACAATCGCGGTACCCGTACAGGTCACCGTCACCACCGGGCAACTCGACATCACCCCTGAAAGATGGAAACTCCGCACCCTCAGTGGACGCACCGTCTACGGCAGTTCCGCATCGACAATCACGACCGCAGTCGGCAACGCGAAAATCGACGACTCCGCCGAAGGTGTCGTCCCGTTCTACGACGGAGTACTGCTCGCAGATCCGCAGGTATCGATTGCGGGAATAGACCTCTTCCGCCCCATGGGTGGTGAACCTTGGGCGAGCTTCGATTTTCCCGAACCGATCAAGGTCGGCGACATCCCGCTTCGCTAGACCAATGTCGAAGCGAACGAATCGATGCCGAGAGCAGGCCAGGTGATGAGTGTAATTCGGTACCACCACCTCTCGTGCGACGAATGCCTGACGTGGATCGACGAGCGCACCGCGGAGGAGGCGCGCACGCACGCCAGTCGCGAAGGCTGGCCACACATCGCGCTGGCGAACGAACACGGACGACCCCTCGACTTCTGCACAGAGGCATGCAAGGCGGCGTATTTCGCCGCCAAGGATTGTTGACGGACCGGGGCAGCAGGACGGACGACCGACGGCGACGCAAGCGAAAGGCCCTGCCATGCTCCACACCGAACCAAACACGGGATGACGGCAAATGACTAGTGCCGGAACCAGTTTCGATAACACCCAGCGCTGGATCTGATGGAGCGCGGATTTCGGTTTCTGTCCTGCCCCGACTGCAGGAGACGCGGGGTCTTCCCGAAATCGACCAACGAGGACTGGTGGGTCTGCCGATACTGCCCCTGGTGTACCGCGATGGACGGCGAAGAGCAGACCGACCGCTAGCACCGGAAGCGCCTGGCCGAAGCGAACACCTCACGAGATATCTGGGTTACAGACATACCCAACGAGCCGACAACCGACCCGCGACCAGCACCATAGGAGACAACCGATATGTCAGATCGATGGCCAATCCCCACGACATTGAGCGAAAAGGGCTCGGCTGCAGCTCACGCGATACGCGACTTTCTAGTCGAGCGAGGACTGACAGAGCACGGAGGCGGCGGCAAATTCTACAGTCCCGAGGAATGGAAAGAGCGCGAGGAACTGTATGGAACCGACTCGCTGCTGATCATCACCCACGACGGCGGAGATCATGCAGCGGCCTTCAATTACGCCTACGAGGACCCCGCGCTGATGCAAGCTCTGACGTCCAAGCTGAGTGACAGCAACGTCTTCGTCGAACAGTGCACCAGTTGGTACTCAGCTGTCTACGACAACGCGTGAAGGACTAGGCATGCACAGAACCCCTGGGCTCGTTGTCAAACGTGACTGGTCCGTGTGGATGGACGGGGAGATGATCGGGTTCGTTCGGCCCGACCCCTCCGATAGTCGGGTCAATCACCGATGGGACTACAAACACGTCTCAAAGATCACACTGGATGATCTACATCCCGAATGGGAGCATGCGCGACGGGTGCAGTCGGTGGATGGAATGCGTTCCGCCGCAGAGTCGTTACTTCAACTGCACCGCAGAATTGCCAGAGAACGACCCCAAGACATGTCATGACACCGGTAACTATCCCGGCTGCGCGGAACAAAGCCAAAAACGGCCATGCTAATAGCGTGGATAGAAACGGAACTCAATGTTCGCGGCCGAACGGGCCGCAACTGTGGGGCGGCGGCGGCTGTGGAACGCGACCCACTGCGCGGTGGCCAACGACAGTTTCCCAGGAGCCGACGGCGGCAGTACCTCGTTACCGCGAAGGCGAAAGCACCGGTTCTGTCCCCGCGTTTGCAGGGCGGATCTCGAACAGAGTTCAATCTCGTCCGATAGGTAGTCGGACAATCCCCGCGTGTGCGGGGCGGACCAACTGTCCTCATGCAGCGAATCCGAGACGGCCGGCTGATCCCCGCGTGT
>NZ_BAOX01000025.1:0-31414 GCF_000813105.1 Rhodococcus sp. BS-15
GAACGGCGGGCCGCGCGAACCGCACCACCACGCGCTGCTTGGCAGAGGTCATGGTGTCGTGGACGAGCCACGACGCACCGCGCGCGGGACGGGCCAACCGTGCGACCGGGAGCGCGAAGAGTGAGTTGACGACGGTAGTGGTGCCCGGTGCACGGGCAATCGTACGTACCGCGCGGGCTGCGGTGACCCACCTCGCCAGCATGCGTGCCGCCGCGACGCCTCGGGCGGCTCCTCGTTCACCGCCGAGCCCGAGCTCGCCGATGGCGATGTGTCGCGTCGTCGCGGGTACTCGATCGGCCAGAGGGCCGGTGGGACAAGCGATCACAGTGTCATAGCCGCGGCGCTCGGCCTCGTCTATCAGATCCAGTAGCACCTTCTCGGCACCGGAGACCTGCCCGGTGTGGGCGAGGAACAGCACTGTCGATCCAGAGGTCATGATCGAGCTCCGTCTGTTCTGTGAGGGTGATTCGACATCGGTATTCCTACGTCAGAATGCATCTCGGAGTAGCGCGACGGGGTCATCGCACATGCGCCGCAGTGCTGCGTCCACCACATCGACGTCGATCATCTTGCTGCAGAACGATGCCGTGTACGTCCGCCCACCTGCAATCTCGGCAATGAGCATCGTGCAGCCGTCCGGGCCGTCGGGCTCGAGTGATGCTGCCAGCTGTGGGGGTCGCCCGTCGTCGGCCCAATCGAGGTGGTCGAAGACGCGCAGTCGCCCGAGGTCGCTGACGGCCAGCCTCAATGTTTCGGGAACCTCGACGACAGAATTGTTCTGCGAGGGAGCAGAAGGCCGAACTCGCGACGCAGCATCGCGCAGCAGTGACATTCCCAATACCGCTATGGGCCATCCCGATTCGATCACCTCACGCATTGCTCCAGCGATACCGGCGGGCGTCGTGCCCGAAGGGAGGCGAAGTGGAATGCCGACGGCAAAGTTCCCGTGCGAATTCTGTTGCGCCGAATCGAGATAGCGTCGACTGTTGAACAAGACCATGATGTGCTCGGCGACGTCGACGCCCTCGGCCCGAAGAGCCGCACTCCACAGCGCGATCGAGATCGACGCGGCGGTCGCTCCTGGCATGTGCTCGGCCGTCCAGTGCTTGAGTTCGTCCACACGGGCTGAGCTCATGTATCCGGCTCGGCTGACTTTCGCGGCTTCCCAGTTCTCGATTCTGCGACGGGGAGCTGACTCGCTGTCGGCCTCGGTTCGGTGGCGACCGCGCAGCTTCCAGAAGTCCGCCAAGGTCTTCGGGTTTCGAGAATAGTGTCGCCACAACGCTTTCCATGTTGCGCTCGCCGGTAGTCCTACCGCGAGCCCGGGGACCAGTGCCCCGTCGGCATCGTCGCAGAATGCCGCCAACATCATGACGCCGATCTGGCCGTCCCCGATTCCATGCGAGTAGTCGATCGCGAGATGGTCATCGAACACGACCACCTCGAGAGGACTGCGTTTCCCGTCTCGGGATCGAATGTCGGTGAGCATCTTGCCCAGGTCGTCCGTGGGATCGGTGCTCGCGGAGACGTTGTCACCTGCGATGTCGGTTCGGTAGCGCCACTGCCGTGCGTCCGACCGCGGTTCCACGGCGAGGTGTGCCTCGGTATCGACCTGTTCGGCGGCCGTGAGCGTTCGTCTCGTGCGTCCGACATCGAGACCACGAACGGGGCCGACTGCGGTGACTATTCGGGTATCGGCGAAGACACGATCCAGCGCAGTTGCGCGGTATCGACGCTCAGCGGACGGCATCGACTACCTCCTGCATTCGACTGCGGAAATTTGCCCGTGAAAAGCCCTCCGCCCACGCGCGAATGGCAGCGCGGTCGTAGTCTCCGGGGTCGAAGGAGCGCATGGCCTCGGCAAATCCGGCGATCACTTCGGCGTCGGAGCCCGGAGCCACGTGCACCCCGGTCTTTCCGGGTACCACCGAGTCCATGGCACCGCCGTCGCCCAAGGCGATGACGGGTGTTCCGGTTGCCATGGACTCGACGGGGACGATGCCGAAGTCCTCCACTCCCGGCATCAGCAGAGCACGTGTCGTTCGATGAAGCTCGAGAAGCTTCTCGTGTGAAACTCGTCCCAGGAAGGTCGTTTTGGGTCCGGCCAGTTTCCGGCAGGCGTCCATCGCCCGGCCGTCTCCGGCCACCACGAGGGGAACGTCGGCCTCGGCGGCCGCGCGCACCGCGATGTCCGGACGCTTGTAGGGGACCAGGCGTCCCGCGAGCAGGAAGAAGTTCTCTCTCTCGACAGACGGATCCGGTGTGAATCCCTCGGTGTCGACGGGAGGATGGACCACCAGGGCGTCGTCTCGGCCCCACCAGTCCTCGATGCGACGTGCAACTGCAGTCGAATTGGCCACCACGGTGGTCAGTTTCGGTGCGGCAGCGATCTCGCATCGACGGGCAACGGCCGACAGTGCCGTCAGTATCGCTGCTCCGGCTCTACCGCCCCCTTCGCCTGCGCGTAGTTCGGGGTCCCAGGCCCACCGTGCCGGGCTGTGCACGTATGCGATCACCGGGGAGTCGGTGGCGAACACCGCTTGCGTCGCAAAGGCGTGATGGCTCACGACGACTGCATCGAAACCGCTGAGGGGCATGCGCCGAAAGGCCAGCGGCATCATCGGAAGGACGGGCGCGTAGGACCGCTGCCCCAACGCGTCGTACACCCGATTCAGGCTCGACGTGTGCACCTCGCGGCTGATTCCTGCCGGAACCCCGGAGGGCCGAGAGATCGGCGCGAACACCTCGGCCGCAGGCCAATGCAACGCGAGCTGTTCGATGACGTGCTCGGATCCGGCGATCTCGGTGAATCTCTCGTGTACGACGGCAATTCTGTCAGCTGGCATGGCTTCGGCCTTCCGGCGCGATCGTTTGAGTGGTCTGTTCCACCCGTCGAGTCGAGTCCTTTGTCTGCAGGACCAGGTGCACGGGAATGTCGAAGTCGTCGAGCCGCCGCAGTGCGGCGGTTGCTGCCTTCTTGTCCCGTCCACGTCTCGACACCAGCACCACCACGGTCTCGACGTCGCCCACCTCTGTGTGCTGCCACCACTGCTCCGACAACCCGAATTCTGCGGTGGCGCGGCGATGTTCGGTTGTCCGATTCTGATCGTGAGTCGACTCCGACACGGCACCCTCGCCGACCAACAGGACGATCACGCTGTCGCCCTTGGGTGCTGCGTGTCGAGCCCCCCTCGAAGCGGGTCGATCGCCGCGCTCGAGTGCTGCGATCCGCGCAGCTACGGCGGGCGGCACCGTGTCGCCCGCCGTCGGGTCGAAGTGCGCTCCGTATTTGCGAGACACCCGACGGGCCCAGGAGCGAGAGGGCCTGCGTCCGAGACGTCCTCGCAGCAACACGATCAGTTCGGCCGCGACGATGAGAGCAGCGAGCGCGGCGACGAGTGCCTCCGAGACCGGTTTCGGCGACACCGGCGTTGTGCTCTGCTCGGGGTTCGACAGCACGACCAGTCGATCTCCTCCCGCAGCAGCCTCGACTTCGCTCAGGCGGGTGCGTAGTTCGGCCAGTTCGGACACGGCCGCGGCCCGGCTCGGGTCGTCGGCGGGGAGAGCGTCCACTCGCGCCTGTTGCGCGTCGATCGAGGACTGCGCTTCGTCCGTTCGCTCTCGAGAGTCGCGGATCGCGTTGGCAGTGCTGGTACTTGCCATGGTCGACACCATCGTTCGAGCGAGATCTGCGGCGAGCTCGGGAGAACGGGTCGTCACCGTGACGGTCAGCAGTGCGGGCGAGGTGCCGGGGGAGAGTTCGACGCTCGACGCCAGCTCGGCAGCGTTCAGTCCGGAGTCGACCTGCGCGAGGACCTCATCGAGCACACTGCGGTCGGTCGCCAACTCGACGAACGGTGCGCGCATCTGCTCGATGAACGCGTCACCGGGAACGAGGCTTTGGACCGGTTCGATCTCGGCCACGACCGACGCGGCGTACTGCTTGTCGGTGAGTTCGCTTCTGAGGTAGAACACGCCTGCGCCGACCAGCGCAGCAATGATCACGGCGGGCAGCAGTGCCCGGCCGAGTTCACGCATGTGTCCCGCCAGATCGATAGGTGGGGGGACGTCACCCCGGTGTACGGCATCGTGGACGGACATCAACCGCGTACCCTTCCGTCGTCGATGCGAGCGGACGTACCGCTTCGGAGATTCGTGGAGCCGACAGGCTCGATGATAGCCGGGCCCGAGTGCCGTCCGCTTAGCCGTGCCGCCCGTGAATGGAACTGCACATCAACAACATTCGAAGAACAAGCACGACGGTCTGCTGCATCGACGAAACCCGACTGCGACTCCGCAGCGCACGGTACGAATCGGGCGATGTGTCCGTTGTGCCGGTGGTCATTCGGAACGCGCACGGTGACGTCCTTTCTCGGCCGAACCCGGCACTGGTGACTCGACGAGTCCGATGGCGACGAACACGTAGAGCACGCTCGCGACCAGCAGCGCTGCCGCGACCGAGACGAGCAGCCACAGGCCGGGATGGTGTTGCACCAGGAACCAGCCGCCGACCGTAGTGCCTGCGGTGACCACGACTGTCACCGAAATGGACTGCACTGGAAGCAGTCTCGATATGGGCATGCTTCGAGAGATCACGATCCACAGCAGGACGAGAGTGACGCCGATCGTCACGACGGTGGAGATGGCAGCCCCGTCGTACGACATCCGCGGGATCAGGAACAGGTTCAACCCGACGTTCAGGGCCAGACCGACCAGTGCCACCACGGGGTAGTGTCGCTGCATTCCGGCCGACGCGAGCAGAAAAATTCCCAGCATCACCAACGACATCAGCGCCGCACCGATGACGAGCAGACGGGCTGCGTGAGCTCCGTCGACGAACCGTTCGCCGTACAGCAGGCCGATCAGCGGCTCGGCCGACGGTACGAACGCCGCGACAGCCATTGCGCCGAAGAGTGCGAACAGCAGTGCGGCCGAACGTGAGCGTGCGCGAAATGCGGTGGTGTCGTGGGGCCACGACGCGACGAGTAGGGTGCTGATCGGTGCCACCGCCGCCAAGACGAACGTGTCGATCATGTCCGAGAATTTGTACCCGATGGAATACAGTCCCACGGCCTCGAACGTGTCGAGCAGGCTCAGCATCAGCATGTCGATCTTGAGCATGGCGATGGTGAGTGCGAAGCCGATCGCGAGAGGCACGGCCTCCCTCAGATAGGGCCCCCAGCGATGAATTTCGATGTGGCGCGACGGTCGCAGGCCCATGGAACGGTTGCCGATGCCGAAACCCTTGGTCACCAACTTGAACACTTCGTTGGCCACGGCCGGGAGAACGAAGATCAGCAGGGTGGGGGCCAGCACGGCCGCCAGCACGGTCAACGCCAATTGGATTGCTTGTCCGGCGCTTTCGGCAACGGCCACGAGTACCAGACGGTGGCGACTCTGGAAGAGCACGCTCAATGCGTGACCCGGCGTTGCGAACACGACCACCAGTCCGCCCACCACCGTCGCGAGGACCACTTCGCTCGGATACTGCAGCAACAGAACGTATGCGACGGCCAGCACGTACCCCACCAACCCGAGGACGGTACGCAGAGCGAGAAACGACGACGCCGTTCGACCGATTTCCTCGGGATCGTCGTCCATCAATTTCGCGAGCACGACGCGTCCGACCCCCAGATCGGTCACGACGGACATCAAGCCGAGCAGCGCGAAGACGAAGCTGAACTGGCCCCACTCGTCCGGTCCGAGGGACCTCGCGACGACGACGCTGCCCACCCACCCCAGCGTCGCGATGATCACTCTGCTGATCAGAACGGGCAATCGTCGCTTTGGCTGCGGCTTTCGGATCCGCTGCGATGGCGCGGTAGTCCGGGGGCTGCTCGGTGCCGTCGAGCGCAAACTCCTCGGCCATCAGACCATGCCCGCGGCTCGATACGCGTTGGCGGTGAGCTCCGCCGTTCGACGCCAGCTGATCTCGCTGGTGGCAACGGCCGCCGCGTCGACGAGAGCTGCGCGGGCAGCCTCGTCGAAAGCGATGGGTTTCATCGCCTGTACCCAGTCGTCGACGTTCTCCGACTCGACGAGAACGGCACCGTCGCGGACGACGTCGGGGAGGGCACCGACGGCACTGGCGACGACCGCACCGCCCGAGGCCATCGCCTCGACGGGCGGGAGCCCGTAGCCCTCGTACCGAGAGGCGTATGCAGTGACTGTCGCGGCAGCGTAGAGGGCAGGCAGATCCTCGACATCGACATACCCGAGCCTCGGGAATTGCGGGGAGCGAGGGGACCGGTCGAGCCCGCCCCGGCCAGCAGACACGGCATTCCGAGACTCTCCGCTGCGTCGGCCACCAGCTGAACGTTCTTGCGAGGCTCAACCGTTCCGACCTGCATGACGAAACGGTCCGGCAAGTCGTATTTGGATCGAACGACGTCCACCCGGTTGTCGGTGGGGACGGTGGCCCACGCTGCGGGTGCCAAACCGACCACTGTGGCGTCGCGCCCGCTGACCGCCTTGATTCGATCGGCGGTGAACTGCGAGACCGCAATGAGCAGATCTGCGCGGCGCAGTGCGCGCCGTACCAGTCTCTGTTCACCGAGCGCGCGAAATCGACTCGAGGCCGACGGCATGTCGATGACCGAAAGGTCGTGCACCGTCGCGACTGTGAAGGCCTTGGTCAGGAACGGCAGGTCCACGTCCAGACCGTGCACCACATCGCAACGACCGACAGGAAGGGCCCCGAGCAACGCACGAGCTGCACCGCTGGTGACAGGCCGCTCCATGGCCGTGACCGAGGGCGGGAGCTCACCGACGGCGTCGCGCTGCACCGACGCGGCGAGATCGGCATCGGGTAGGCAGTGCGGTAATTCGTTCAGGAGCTCGCGAATGTAGGTTTGTACTCCGCTTCCGCCCGGCCGGAGGGCGAGCGCCCCGAAAACGATTCGTGTTGCGCTGCTGCGCATCCCACCACTCCTAACAAGAGCCAGAAATAGACATCGATCGGAAATATCTCGAAATACGTCGAGACGAGACTGGCGAACATGGCTGCGACGATCGAGGCACCGACACCGAGTGCCAGCGCACCGTCGTTGCCCGGTAGCGCCCGGGACAGGCGGGTGCACCACAGCAGCGACGTCACGAGCAAGGCGACCACCGCCCACAGGCCGATCGGTCCGAGTTCGAGCAGTGCCTTCACGTAGTAGTTGTCGGGCTGGTAGTTGGTCGAGAGCCCCGATCGCGTGAACGCGACACCCTCGGCGGTGGAAATGCGGTCTGCCGCAGACCCACTCGATCCCAGCCCCGTCCCGAACGGATGAATCAGGATGCTGGCGATGATGTTGGCCCATCCGTCACCGCGCTGACCGAGGCTGCTCGACGAGAAGAACACCGATGTGATGTTGGGGACGAACGGAACAGCCGCGGCCACCGCGACCGCGGCCACCGCCAGGGGTGCGGCGAGATAGCGGAAGCGGACCGCGATCAGGTAGATCGCCCCCACTGCGAGCCCCAGAATGGCTCCGCGCACGATCGAACTCGACATGGCGACCACCATCATCGGAGTAGCCCACAGGAACAGCATGTTTCGCCGCCGGCGCGGATCGGCGAGTGCGACCGCACCGCCCACGAGCAAGGCCAACATCACATACAGCCCGAACGGGAACGGCAGGTTGAACGTGCTGAACGTGCGGAGCAGTCCACCCGAGGTTCGGACCTGTGTGCCGTATTCGTACCCCAACGACACCAATGCGGCCGGTCCGGCCAGGAGTTGTGCGATGCCCACCGCCGAGGTGAACACACCCATCCCCATGAGAACGGAGACGAGGTGGTCGCGGTCCATGGCGTCGAACGGTGCAAGCCACATGACGACCACCAGCAGGATGTAGAAGAAGGTCACCTTGATGCCGAACACGCCGACGATCCCGAACGTGGCGAACGCAGACACGCTGCCGAACACGACGAAGACGACGGCCGCGGGCCACCACGGCATGAACACCCGAGGCGTCGAGCCATGAACGTGTCGGGGTCGGCGCAACCACGCGCACAGAACCGTGAAGACGACCAGGCCTTCCTTCCAGCCGGACACCACCCCGGGGAGGGGAATCAGAACCAGAAGGCCGTGCAGTGGAACCAATCCCGCCAACAGCAACACTCCACGTTGCGGCCGACGGTAGATGGCCGAGGCGACCGCGCAGCCGAGCGCGAGGACGACCGCTGCGCCGAAAGCGAGCGCAACGTACGTGATCACGGGGTGATCCGAACGTGGTCGTGTTCGGCATGGACCACGATCAGTCCTCGGCGCGTTTCAGCACGGCCAGAACGGTGAGGAACAGGATCTTGACATCGAGCCACACCGACCAGTTCTCGATGTAGTAGTTGTCCCACTCGGCGCGGTCCGCGATGGACGTCTGGCCGCGGAGGCCGTGAACCTGAGCCCATCCCGTCACGCCCGCCTTGACTCGGTGCCGCTCCCCGTACCGACGGATCTGCATCTCGAACAGGTCGACGTATTCGGGTCGTTCCGGGCGCGGACCGACCAAACTCATGTCGCCGCGAAGTACGTTGAGCAGCTGCGGAAGTTCGTCCATCGAGGTCTGTCGCATGATCTTTCCGATGCGCGTTCGTCGGTCGACACCCTCGACACCGCCGGGTGCGTCCCCTGCCTTTCGCTCGAACTCGGCGTCGGACGCACGTGGAGGCCGCATGGACCGGAACTTCAGACAATCGAACGGCAATCCGTCGCGGCCGATTCTCTCCTGTTTGAAGAAGATCGGGCCAGGTGAGCTCAGGCGCACGAGCACCATCAAGGTCAGGAAGACGGGGGAGAGCAGCAGCAGCCCGAACGCGGTCAGAACCCGATCCAGAAGTCCTTTGACAGCGAACTGCCATCCCTTGGGGTCCACATGCGGTAGCACCATCAACGGCAGTCCGCCGATGTGCTCGACGCGGGTGTTGACCCCGACTGCGTCGTACAACCTGGGTACGACCCACACTCGCATATCGAGTCGATGCGCAATCCTGATGGCGGCGATCAACTCTCGGTCCTCGGTCGGTGCGAACGCGACGATCAACTCCTCGGCACCGGTCCTCCGCGCAACTGTTTCGAAATCGCTCGGGAGTCCGAGGTGAGGCAAGCTGGACACCTCGCTGCTCGAAGGGATGTCGGCGACCGGTGCCTCGCCCACATATCCGATAGGTACGAGTCCGTACTCGGGGAACTGGCGCATCCGCGCGGCGAGTTGATGGGCGATGGGATCGTTACCGACGACGATGGTCGGTGCGGCACATCCGTACTTGGCACGCATGACGCGCTGAAGCACGACCCGGGCGAGACGGGCGAGGGCTATCGTGACGGCGCTCAGCAGCCACAGTCTCAGCACGATGGCGCTGGGTCGATAGACGGTGTCGGACAGGAACATCGTGACGAGCAGAGCCAGTGACGCGAAGGCGACGGCTGTTTCTGCCGGCCCGATCTCGTCGAGAAAGTTGCGCCGGAGGCTTCGTCGGTACATGGATTTGCCGGCGAGGACGCCGATCAGCAACGGTACGAACAGCCAGGGAAGCAGCCCTGAATCGGTGAGACTGCCTGCGTGCCACAGCAATGCTCCGACCACGGCGACGATGGCAGCGAGCGAATCCAGTGCAACAGTGACCCCGGTGTGCCATGGATCGACTCGGAGTCGGTCGGCAATAGCTCGCGGTACGGCAGACGAATCGGTTGTCACCGGACGAGGCCGAATTCGCGCTGGTTCCAATATTTGGGGCACAACCACTTCCGGGGGGGCTCGGATCGATTCGGATTCGGATTCGGATTCGGATTCGGATTCGGTAAAGATATCCCAATCAATTCATACCCACACAGGTGCGTGCTAACAATCGAGTCACGCAAAAAAGACCGAGAGTTTGTTGAGAGTCCCGATCAAGGAACGAATATTGATTCGCGCTGTTTATCCGAGTATCCGCTCGCGAATGATCCAGGCAAGGTCCTGAAGAATCTGAACGTGACCGGTCGTCCATTGCCGTGGTCGCTGATCCCACACGCACACAGTGCCAACCGAATGACCGTCGTCGTCGGTGAGTGGAACGCTGAGGTAGGAGACCAACATGTTCGCCTGTACCGAGGGATGGTCCTTGAGCACGTCGTGCAGTCGCACGTCCTCGACCACCAGCGGCCGACCGGTGTCGATCACGTAGCGGCAGATCGAACCTTCGAGAGGAACCTCCTGCGCGCCATCGAGTTCCGACGGAAGCCCGACGGCGCTCTTGAAGTACTGACGCCTGTCGTCGAGGAGCGAGAACGCAGCCGAAGGGGCACTGAGGGCGTCGGCAACCATGGTGACGACTCGGTCGTATGCGGCGTCGGAGCCGGTGTCCATCAGCCCTGTTCGAGCCACTGCAGCAAGCCGATCCGGGTCGTCGATCGGAGTGCCGAACTCTCTGGTGGCCTCGTCTGTGCCGACACCGTTCTCGGTACTGTCCTCCAAAGCTCTGAGCAGCGCACCGACCTCGGAATCGGGATCCTCGGACAGTTCCCGCACGATTCGATCGACAACAGCTCGCCGAATGTATGCCTCGGGAGACTGACCTGATCTGTCCGCCTGTCGGGCGAGCACATCGTTCAGGCGGTCGTCGAAACCGGGAAATCCTGTCGTCATTGTCCAGATGGTAGTACAGGAAGAGTTGTCATACCGACGCTCGAGTCGGTGGATTCCGCTATTCGGATTTCCGGGGATGTTGCGCAGCGAGGAGTGAGACAAAGTAAGCAACAATAGAGTTTTGCCCGTACCCGATTTCTGAATCAAGGCAGTTGCTAGCATCTGCCGATGAAACGGAGTTCACCGCGGCGAGTGATTGCGGCACTGGCGGTCGTGTTGTTGTCGCTCTCTGCCGGGGCGGTGCCCGCTTCTGCATCTGTCCTGCGGGAGCAACAGGCGTCGGTCGGCAGCCCCCCCTTGTGCGCAGCAATCGGACGCGGTCCGGATCGGAGTATCACCCGGAGCAACCATAGGTGCTCTGTCTGCTGCGGATCTCGATCGGGAACTCACGCTCGCCCGTGACGCCGGATCTTTCGCGGTTCGTCTCGACATCGATTGGTCTGCCATCGAGTCGACCCGGGGCAGATTCGATTGGAGTCGAACAGACCGGGTGATCGATGCTGTTGTGGCCCAAGGGATGTGCGTGCACGGCATCATCGCGTACACCCCGAGGTGGGCGCGAGTAGCCGCTGCCGTCAACGATTCGCACTCCCGTCCTGCGAACCCTGCCACCTTCGCGGCGTTCGCCAAGACTGTGGTTCAGCGCTACCAGAGCCGGATCGAGATATGGGAGGTGTGGAACGAGCCGAACATCGTGACGTTCTTCAAGCCTGCCCCCGACGTGACGGCGTACTCGACGCTGATCAAAGCGACCTACACGGCGATCAAGCAGGTGCAACCCGATTCCACCGTGCTCGCGGGCGGGATGGCACCCGCCGAGGACAAGGACGGCAACATCGCGGGTACGTCGTTCCTGTCGAAGATGTACGCGCAGGGATCGAACACGTACTTCGATGCCTTCAACGTTCACCCGTACACGTGGCCCTACCTCCCCAACGACCCCAGCACGGCGTCGTGGAACACCGCCATGAAGATGTGGTCCATGCGAGACACCATGATCGCCGGCGGTGACAGCGGCAAACAGATCTGGATCACCGAATTCGGAGCCCCTACGGGGACGTCACCCAACAGTGTCAGCGAGCAGACGCAATCGGACAGCATAGGGATCGTTCTCGATGCCGTCCTCGGCAACGACTGGCTCGGACCGGCCTACGTCTACAGCCTCCGAGACGCCGGTTCCGACACCGCCGACACCGAACAGAACTTCGGTCTGGTGCACAGAGACTGGACACCCAAGATCGCCTACGGACGTGTCGACGCCTACGCCGCGGAGCATTCCGGTCGGTAGTCGACCTGTTCCACCGTCGATCGGAATGGGCTACTGTCTGCGCATGAATTCGCAGCCGGGGGGCTCGATCCCAGATCGCATCGATGTGACGTTCGATTCGCACGGCGAGGCCTGCGCGGCCTGGCTCTATCTTCCGACCGGCACCGGCCCCGCTCCGGTGATCGTCATGGCGCATGGACTCGGCGGAACTCGGGAAATGCGGCTCGACGCCTACGCGGAGCGCTTCCGCGCCGCCGGGTACGCCTGCCTGGTGTTCGACTATCGCTACTTCGGGGCGAGCGGCGGCGAGCCACGGCAGCTGCTCGACATCGGATCCCAGCTGCAGGACTGGGCCTCGGCCATCGCCCATGCCCGCTCGCGTACCGACGTGGACAACTCCCGAATCGTGTTGTGGGGCTCGTCGTTCGGCGGCGGTCACGTCATCGTCGCCGCCGCCCGAGATCAGCAGGTCGCTGCAGTGATCTCGCAGTGCCCGTTCACCGACGGGATCGCCTCGGGACTCGCGTCGAACACCTGGACATCGCTGAAGCTGTCCGGCCGCGCGCTGGGTGATCTGGCCGGATCGGTGGTCGGTCGACCGCCGCTGATGGTGAACACGGCCGGACGACCTGGAACGACCGCACTGATGACCTCGCCCGACAGCTACGACGGTTACCTGGCGCTCGCGCCGGACGCCGACGAGACGTTCCACAACCGAGTCGCAGCCAGAGTCGCGCTGCATATCGTGCGGCACCGGCCCGGGCGTCGGGCAAAGGGCGTTCGCTGCCCCATCCTCTTCGTCGTCTGCGAGACGGACTCGGTCGCGCCGGCGAAAGCCACTCTGCGCTACGCACGGACGGCACCGCACGGAGAGATCAAGACCTACGACGCCGGTCATTTCGAGATCTACCTGGGTGAGGCGTTCGAGCAGGTGGTGGCAGACCAGGTCGAGTTCCTGACTCGCACGGTTCCATCGACTCAGTAGACGTCGCGTACGTAGCGCTTCTCTGCGGCAAGGGCTTTGACGTAGGCCTCGGCGCTGCTCGGGGCGAGCTTGCCGTGCTGTGCCACCACGCCCTTCAGTGCGGCGTCGACGTCCTTGGCCATCCTGGACGCATCGCCGCACACGTAGAAGTGGGCACCGCGGTGAATCCAGTTCCACAGTTCGGCCCCGTGCTCACGCATCCGATCCTGGACGTAGACCTTGTCCTTCTGATCGCGCGAGAAGGCGACGTCCAGGCGGTTCAGCGAACCGTCGCTCAGCATCGCCGTCAGTTCGTCGCGATAGTAGAAGTCCGTGTCGGCGTGCTGTTCACCGAAGAACAGCCAGTTGTGGCCGGTGTGCCCGAGTGCGCGACGCTCGTGCAGGAAGGCGCGGAACGGGGCCACCCCGGTACCCGGGCCCACCATGATCATCGGGGTGGTGGGATCGTCCGGCGGCTTGAAGTGCGAGGTCTTCTGCACGAATATCCCCACATCGTGGTTCGACGCATGGTCGGCCAGGTAGGTCGAGCACACACCGCGCCGCGGAACTCCGTGCACGTTGTACCGCACCGCCGAGACGGTCACCTGTACCTCGTTGGGATTCTCCTTCGGACTCGACGAAATCGAGTACAGCCGCGGCTGCAACGGTTTGAGAACTCCCAGCCAGTCGTCCACCGAGGCCCGAACCGGATGGGCAGCAAGCACATCGATCGACTGACGACCCCACATCCAGTCGGACAACGCATGCCTGTTGTCGGGATGCAGCATCGCCTCCAGGTCGTCGTCAGCGGTTCTTCGGTGGACGAACTTCAGTAGATCCGTTGTTGCACGGGCAATTTCGAGGTGCCGGCTCAGCGCCGTGCGCAGCGGCATCGAGCCGAATCCAGCGAGATCGACGGCCGCATCGCTGTCCAGGCCGGTGGCCGCGAGCCATTCGTCGACGTAGCCATCGCTGTTGCGCGGCCACACTCCGAGCGCGTCGCCGACCTCGTACTCGAGGGTCCCGTCGGGCAGATGGAACCCGAACTGGCGGACATCCTTGACCGATCCGCGTGCGGTCAGTACCCGATTGCGTACGAGGGTCGTCACCAGCGGTGACTTCTTGCTGTATCGCTCCGGCTCCGCTCGGGTCTGCGGAACGGTGCGCGCGGACTCCACCCGTGTTTCGTCGGCGGCGGTGTCGTCATCGCGCCGAAGCAGATCGGCCACCGCATCGAGCCACGCTGCCGCCTCGCTCTCGTAGTCGGGCTCGCAGTCGACCCGCTCCAGCAGTCGCCGGGCACCCAACTCGGTGAGACGCTGGTCGATCCTGCGTCCGTGGCCGCAGAAGTCCGCATAGCTCGAGTCGCCGAAAGCGAGTACGGTATAACGGATTCCCGAAAGCGTCGGCGCGGACTCGGCTACGAGGCTGTCCCAGAACGTCGCACCGTTGTCGGGCGCTTCGCCGTCACCGGTGGTACTGCTGACTATCAGCACATCGGCCTCGGCGGGCAGACGATCGACGGTGAACGTATCCATCGAGTGTTCGGCGATCGTCAGGCCGGCTCCGCGCAGGTGGGACAGGCAGGACTGGGCGTACTCCTCGGCGGTGCCGGTCTGCGAGGCCCAGAGCAGCAGCACCGGGCGTCGCCCGGCATCAGCGGTATCGGCCGAGACGCCGGGAGCAGCGCCGTCGGTGTCGGGTACACGCGAGAACAGGCCAGCGAGAACGCCGTCGAGCCATGCGTGGGTTTCGGGGGACAGGGGAGTCTGCGACGGCAGTGTGGGCGTTCCGGCGGCGCTGCGGCCGGCCTCACTGTCCAGACCTTCGAGAAGGCCTGCGATGTAACGCTGCTCGATGGTGTTCAGTGGTTCCGAAGGACGCGCAGGCCGGCCGACGATCGTGGCGAGTGCATCGACCGGGTCTTCGGAATGCTCGCCGCCCACTGGTGAGAGCGATGGGGCTGCAGCAACTCTGGTCAGTGTGACCGCACACGCCTTGAACTCGGGTTGTTGAGAATACGGATCGATGGCGTCGTTGGTGACGGCATTGATGGCGAGATACGCACCGAATTGGTCGTTCCAGTGGAAGGGCGCGAAGCAGCTTCCCGGAAGCACTCGATCGCTGACGACAGCAGGGAGGACGGCTCGGCCTCGGCGGGACGCGACCTCGACGCTGTCGCCGTCAATCACACCGAGCCGGTCGGCGTCGAGTGGGTGCACTTCGACGAACGGGCCGGAATCGAGTTTGTTCAGTTTCGCGACCTTGCCGGTCTTGGTCATGGTGTGCCACTGGTGCGGCAGACGTCCGGTGTTGAGCAGAAACGGGAAGTCGTCGTCGGGCATCTCCGCAGGCACCATGCTGGGCCGGGCGAAGAACTGAGCCCGACCGCTCGGGGTGGGGAAGGACAATGCGGGGATCGAACCGTCCTCGGACACCCGTTGTCGTTGACTGACCCCGTCGTTGAGGTAGCGGATCGGGTGCCGGGTGGTCGACGCGTCGGGCGGACACGGCCACTGGATCGGACTCTCGCGCAGGCGTTCGTAGGTGACTCCGCGAATGTCGTAGCCGGTGTTGGGATTCCAGAACTGCTTGATCTCCTCGAACACTTCCTCGGCGCTCGCATAGGTGAAGGCATCGGCATACCCCAGCGCGCAGGCCATGTCGGCGATGATCTTCCAGTCCGGCAGCGCACCGCCCGGTGCCTCGACCGCCGGTTGGAACAGCGTGAGGTTGCGTTCGGAATTGACCATCACTCCGTGCGCCTCCGTCCACAACGCGGCGGGCAGCATCACATCGGCGTAGTCATTGGTTTCGGTATCTGCGAACGCATCCTGAGTGATCACTAACTCGGCGCGCTCGAGACCGTCGATCACCGTCGTTCTGTTGGCCACCGAGGCAACCGGATTGGTGCAGATGATCCAGCAGGCCTTGATCTCACCGGCAGCGAGCTTGGAGAACATCTCGATGGTTCCGCCGCCGACGTCGGTGCGCAGCGTTCCGCGCGGAACGCCCCATCGATCCTCGACGAATTCGCGGTCGGCCTCGTTGACCACTGCTCGCTGTCCCGGCAGCCCGGGGCCCATGTATCCCATTTCTCGTCCGCCCATGGCGTTCGGTTGTCCGGTCAGGGAGAACGGGCCGCTGCCGGTCTTGCAGATGGCACCGGTCGCCAGATGGAGGTTGCACAGCGCGTTGGTGTTCCAGGTTCCGTGCGTCGACTGGTTCAGGCCCATCGTCCAGCAGCTCATCCAGTTCTCTGCGCCGCCGATCATCGCGGCAGCGGCTCGCAGGTCTTGCTCGGCGAGACCGGTTGCGGCGCAGACTTTCTCCGGGGTGTAGTCGTCGAGGAATTCCGGCATCGCGTCCCACCCGTCGGTGAACTCCGCGATGAACTCCGGGTCGATGTCGCCGTTTTCCACGATGAGCGCCAGCAGACCGTTGAGCAGCGCCAGGTCCGAACCCGGCTCGAGTTGCAGATGTAGGTGGGCCTTGTCCGCGGTGGCGGTGCGCCGCGGGTCGACGACGATCAGCTTCGCGCCTGCCTTGACGCGGTCCATCATCCGCAGGAACAGAATGGGGTGACAGTCGGCCATGTTGGAGCCGATGACGAAGAACACGTCGGCGTGGTCGAAGTCCTCATAGGACCCGGGTGGGCCGTCGGCTCCCAGTGATTGCTTGTATCCGGTTCCTGCGCTCGCCATGCAGAGTCGGGAGTTGGATTCGATCTGGTTGGTGCCGATGAACCCCTTGGCCAATTTGTTCGACAGGTACTGAGCCTCGATCGACATCTGGCCCGACACGTACAGCGCGAGCGCATCGGGGCCGTGTTCGTCGATGATGGTTCGCAGTCGCCGGGCGGTGTCGTTGATAGCCGCCGAGGTGTCCGTGCTCTCCGGGTGCTCGCCGCGGCGGTGCCGAATCTGGGCCTTCTCGAGCCGTCCGGGACCGGCGAGCATGTCCGCGGTGGTGGTCCC
Source organism: Rhodococcus sp. BS-15 (assembly GCF_000813105.1). Taxonomy (NCBI): domain Bacteria; kingdom Bacillati; phylum Actinomycetota; class Actinomycetes; order Mycobacteriales; family Nocardiaceae; genus Rhodococcus; species Rhodococcus sp. BS-15. Next base: position 16,819 of record NZ_BAOX01000025.1, read on the forward strand.
CTTGGTGCACAGCCGGCCGAAGTTGGCCGGGTGAGACTTGTCGCCGACCGATTTGGTGACGACAGGCCTGGTCGGAGCGGCATCGGAGGACGTGGGCGGGCCGCCGATCTCGAGCACCATGCCGCATCCCACGCCGCAGTACGCGCAGAGTGTCTTCACCGTGGTGACCATGGATTCCACAGTGCCCGGCCCAGGGTGCGCCGTCATTACACGTCAGTTAGCCGGATATGACGTTGTCCTCACCGTGCTGCGCAAGGGGCGGTGATGTCCCGCCCGGCAGCCGTGGAAAGCGGACGAAAGGTAACACGAACTTCCCGGTATGCGATTGGTACTCGAACGTTACTCATCGAACGGGCTGTCGAGTGGAGTGTCCGATTTTCCGCTGGCACAATCGTCCGAGTCGGGCTCGAAGTGGGAAGTGGTGTGGTTCATGAGGGTGTATCGCGGATTCGTACTCGCCGCGGTGGGAGTGGTTGCTTCGGTGGCAGTCCTGTCGGGATGTAGTTCTGCCTCGGACATCTCCGAACCGTCGGTGCCGATCGATTCCAATCCGATGACCGAGCTGATGAAGCCGAAGCTGACCTCGAGCGTCCTCGACGGTGCCGTCGGATTCTCGCCGGCCGACCCGGTGACCGTCTCGGTCGCCGACGGCAAGTTGTCCTCGGTGACGATGCTCAACCCGGAGGGCGAGCCGGTCTCGGGAGCGATTTCGCCCGACGGATTGTCGTGGACCAACACCGAACCGCTCGGCTACGACCGCGAGTACCGCGTCCAGGCCGACGCATACGGACTCGGGGGAGCGTCGAGCACGGTATCGAGCTTCACCACCAGCCAACCCGGCAACTTCACCAAGCCCTACGTTCTGCCGAACCCGGGCGCAGTCGTCGGAATCGGTCAGCCGGTCGCGGTTCAGTTCGACGAACCGATCACCGACAAAATTGCCGCGCAGAACGCCATCACCGTCACCACGACGCCTGCCGTCGAGGGTGCGTTCTACTGGGTCAACAACTCCGAGGTTCGCTGGCGTCCGCAGAACTACTGGGCACCGGGGACCGAGGTGGATGTTGCGGTGAACGTGTACGGGCGCGATCTCGGTGACGACATCTTCGGCCAGGAGAACGCCACGACGTCGTTCACGATCGGTGACGCCGTCATCGCCACCGCCGACGACAACACCAAGCAGGTGACGTTCAACGTCAACGGCCAGGACGTGATCACCATGCCGACGTCCATGGGCAAGGACAGCACCCCCACCGACAACGGCGTCTACATCATCGGCGACCGCTTCGAGCATCTGGTGATGGATTCCTCGACCTACGGGGTGCCGGTGAATTCGTCGAGCGGATACCGCACTCCGGTCGACTGGGCCACGCGGATGTCCTACAGCGGCATCTTCTTCCACTCCGCACCGTGGTCGGTGGGACAGCAGGGCTATTCCAATGCCTCGCACGGGTGCCTGAACCTGAGTCCCACCAACGCGAAGTGGGTCTACGACAACACCAAGCGCGGCGACATCGTCGTCGTGAAGAACACCGTCGGTGGAACGCTGTCGGGTACCGACGGTCTCGGTGACTGGAACGTCCCGTGGGACGAGTGGAAAGCCGGGAACGCCACCACGGTCTGAGCGGACTCGGTTCGGCCGATCTAGCTTCGGTCGCGAGTTTGGTACAGCGAGGGATCGATGCCCAGGGTCTTCAGGTACGCCACCGGTTCGATGCTCGAACCGTTGTTGCGTACCTCGAAGTGCAGGTGCGGTCCGGTCGAATTTCCGGTGTTGCCGACTGCGCCCAGGACGTCGCCCGGTGCGACTTCGTCGCCGACTGCGACGGCGATGCTGGACTGGTGGCCGTAGTAGGTCTCGGTGTTGCCGCTCTTGACCCGGACGAGCTTGCCGTAGCCGTCGCCTGCGTCTCCGGCTTGAACGACGGTTCCGCCGGTCACCGCGTGGATGGGGGTACCGCTGTCCGCAGCGAAGTCGACGCCCTGGTGGTACTGCGATCCGTTGCCGGTGGGGTTGTTGCGTCCGCCGTAGCCCGAGCTGATGCGGTACTTGCCTGCGTCGATGGGGAGCACTGCCCCGCCCAGACCCACGGTCGGAGGCGCGGTCGGTAGTTCGATCTCGGGTAGGTCCGCGGTGGACGGTACGTCGGCTGCGTCGGGTGCCGTGAGTACGTCGCTGTCGAGGACGATGGCCGCGACCTGGTTGATGAGGACGCCGGTGGCGTCCAGAACGGCGGCGAGAATAGCGGCCCGTTGCTGCGCGTCGGGCTGCGGTATCGGGATCTGGGGGAGTTCGATTGTGGGTTGAGCGGTGGCCACCGCTGGGCTGAGCAAGCCGGTTGTGCCGATGCACAGTGCTGCCGACAAGATCGAACCCGCTATGACTCTGTGCATTCTGCGACCCACGAAAAGCCTCCTCGTCTGCGTCTTCCGCGCACCGTCGGATGGGTGCGCGCAGGACGTAAGAACATGTTCGGTGACGCTTCGGGGCACGCTGAACTCACGTAGCAAAAAACACATGAATCACATTGGTACTTTTCTTCCCCAAAAGTGCCATTGGTAACCGTACGTCACATCAACCCCACAGGAAACCTGAAAGTTGAATTACAACAACGTAATTCGAGGTCAGGGTGGATGCGTGAGTGACGGGGTGGCCCTCGGGGCTGGGGAATGAATACACAAAAAAGGCCGGTCTCGCGAGGAGACCGGCCTTCTTCGTATGGGGTGAGCGACGGGACTCGAACTCCCGTTCCAGCAGAAACGTCGCGATACATGCCGGATCAGATCCTCGCGTTGAGCAGCGCTTCTGTCGCGAAGGTAGTCCGCGAACCAACATCTGTGTACACAAGAATGCAACAACGGTATTGCATGAGTCGTTGCATCGTGCGCATCATTTCAGCATAGTTAGCAACCTGAACCGACACCGAGGTTTCGCTACGGATGTTGCTCTGTTGTCGTCCTGTTTTGCCGGGCTTGTGCTCACGTTCCCCCCTATTAAGAAGGGGGGGAAACGTGATTGCTGTGCGTGTGATTGGCGTGTGTGTTGCCGTGATTGCTTGACCTGGGGTTATGCAGTGGGCGTGATTGGGCGTGATTGGTTTGTGTGTGTTTTGGGCGTGTTTGGGTGCGTGATTGGCTGACCTGGGGTTTTATGGTCTGGCGTGATTGGGCGTGATTGCTCGAAGGGGGCATGTTGTGTCAGTGAGACGGTGGGTCGCGGTGAGCTCAAGGGCGACAGTCGTCCTTGAGCATTCGAGGCGTGATGCTTTCGCACTGTCCCGTTGTTCTGCAATTCGCTCTCTTTTGCGAAATCGGTAGGACTAGGCAGGCTTCCTTCACCTCCAGTGTTCGACTGGAGGTCGTCTCGTTGCCCTTTCCTGCGAACATCTCCACGTTGCTGCCCCTCGCGAATGGCAACCCCCAGGCCGCGCTCTGTCCGTCGTAGAAACTCGGCAGCATCGAGCTGTAGTTCCTTGCCGACGCGGAGGTTTCGCGGCAGGTGGGCATTCCGGAGTCTTGAAGAGACCGGTTAACGGTGTCATCAAGCCAAGCCCGACCAATTTAGGAATGTTGGTCGGTTGCGCCTGTGTGTCTGTGTGTTGGCATATCTGGCACAGCTGGCATATTTGCTGGTCGTGGGGTTGTGCCATGTGTGGGTGTTTGGCACAGCTGCGTCAAGGCGTGATGGTGGCTAGTTTGGGGCCATGTCTGATGGTGGAGATGTTCCGGTGCCGGATGAGGTAGCGCCGTTGACGATGTCGGTGGTGGAGGCTGCTGGCCATCATCAACTTCTGAAGTTGATGATCATGTCCTGTAGGTGATCAGAACTAATCACCTGGCAATGTTCTCGTGATCGTGGTCAGTAGATTCGGCCGGGTTCGCTGGGGAATAGTGGGTACGGGGGTAGGTCTCCGGTGAGGTCTGCGCCGGGGAGCAGGTTCATTGCTGCGGCCATCAGTGTGGATGCGTCGATGATGGTTGCGCCGGGGCCGGTTGGGGTGAGGGGGAAGGTGTAGCCGTCCTGGGTGAGTCGCCATCGTGTTTCGGGGTCGGCGTCCCACATGTCGGGTGTGGCGGTGTCGTTGTCGCCCGTGTATTCGAGCCAGCGGCTGTTGTCGTCGGGGTCTGTAATTTTCCAGGTCATAGCAGTGCCATCACTCCGATCACGAACTCTTGTAGCTGGCTGGTTTTGTCGAACTCGCCTGTGGGGTTGCTGCGGCCGAACGTGTCTTGGATACCTACCTGGAATGCTTCGGCGGCTCGTCGGGCTGGGTCGGCCATTTGGTCGTTTGCGTACGTCTTGCCGGCGTATCTGTTGTGCCAATCGTCTTCGTATCCGACCTCGTCGGCCAGCTCTGGTCGATTCGGGTACACCTTCGTTTGTGGTTCCAGTACGCCGTTCTTGGTTGAGCGGGACCGGATGAGGGCGAACTCTAGCTGGGTCAGGCCGGGGATGAGGGTTTCCATGCGGTGGCCTAGTTCGTGGGCCATGACTTCGTCGGGGTAGGAGTCGAATGCGCCCCGGTAGTTCGGCACCTTGTCCGTTTCGGGTGCCGCGATGAAATCCCAAGTCTGGTTGAAGAAGGCCCGGTCGGCTTTGCCGATGTCCAGTTCGCCGCGTGCTGTACCGGCTCGGAGCCAGTCGGCCGGGTAGATTGCCTCGGCTCTACGCACAGCTGCGATGCCTTCTGCCGTGCCCGCCGTGGCGCTACCGAACCCGGTAGTCGACAGCTTGACGGCCTGCTGCACGCCACCGATAGGGCGTACCTCAGCGAGGGCTTCGAGCAGAATCGCTTGTTCACGTCGCGCGATGTCGCGGAAGATCGCGTCTCGTCGAGGTGAGAATGCACCGCCACTCGCCAGCAGATCCTTGTCCTCTTTCCGCAGTTTCTTCAGTGCGGCGTCGGTGTCGAATCGCCTGACGGCGTCGGCGCGGATCGCTTTGCCGACTGTGAGGGTCGTGTCGAGGTGGCGTTGGAGTTTTTCGGGGACGAGTTTCGCGCCGTTCTTGTCCTTCGGGTACTTGATCGTTGTGTCGAGCCAGCCGGCCTTGTCGACCGGCAGCGTTGTCCGTGCCTGTTCGACGAGTTCCCGTGTCGGTGCACTGACGAGTGTCGGCTTGGGTTTCGGCTTCGGCTTGGCCGGCGTGGCTTTCGGGGTGGGTTTGAGTGCTGCGCGGGCGGGGTTTCCGGGGCCGTAGACGCCGGTGATTTGTTCGCGGTCACGCCTACGACCGACACCGGTCTGCTCGGTGTGAGTCTTGATGCGGGCCTGCCATTCGCGAGCTTTGACGTTGGCGGCCTTCTTGGCGTCAGGGTCGATGGCGGCGGCTGCTTTGCGTTTCCAGTCGCGCACACCGCGTTCTAGGCGTCGGAGTTCCTGGGTGTTCTCGTAGCCGTCGTCGTCGGGCTCGGTCGGAGTGGTGTCAGTGACGCCAGGAACGAAAAGCTGAGTTCGGTGTCGGCATGACGGATGCTGGAATCCACGCGACATCGCCTCTGCCAGTGAGGCTTTCACGGGTACCGTGGTCGGCTGTCCCGTGCGTCGGGACGGGAGTTCGACGGCACCGACACTTCGGCCTGAGAGTGACAGGATCTGTCGCTCATAGGGTTGGCAGACGGGCGCGGGTCGGGGGTGGCTGGACACGACAACGAGGTCGTAGCCGCGTTCGGTGAGTGTCTCGTTGTGCGAGGTGATGAGAGCTCGGGTGCTTGCGGTTCGGACGGCCATTTCGGCGTAGGCGGTCATGGACCAGGTTTTGCCGGTCGAGTCTCGGAAGCCGGTGATGCCGTGGGCTGCGAACTCGTCGAGTGCCCTCTGTGTTGCCTGTACGCGGGTTTGTACGCCAGAGACGGTGGCGACTGCACCGCGCGCGACGACCTTGCGGTAGATGTCCTCTGAGCCTCGCAGGATGCCGGTGTGGAGTGCGGTGGTTGCGGCGGCGGCTTGGTCGACGATGAGTGCGATTGCGCGGGAGTCGGTGGCAGGCCGTGTCCCGGCGTTGCGGAGGATATTTCCGGTAGTGCCTTCTCCGCCTTGGCGACGTCGGCGGTGGCCGCGGCCTTCCCGTCTTTGATGGATTGCCGCATGGCGGCATCGAGAAGTTTCGCGGAGGTGCCGGCCATCTTCCCGACGAGCGTGCGGGCCGCGGTGCGGAACGTGGTGATCTCGGTGAGTTGGCGTTGCGCCCAGTCGGGTGCGTTCATGCCACGCGCGAGCCTGGTCGAGATCAGTTCGAGGAGGATCAGCTCGAGGCGTTCGTATTCGGCAACGAGCTGATTGGCGGGTTCGTTACGGGCCTGCTGCGGGTTGATGCTCATGCGGCTCGGTTTCCTACCGCGAGGAAGAACGCTGCGACGGGTTTGCCGCCTCGGGCTGCTGTTCCTTCGTGTGCGACGAGATGACCGGATCGTTCCAGCTCCAATAGCTTTCGGCGCGCTTTCTCGATCTCACCTCGCGACGGGCTCTCGTGATCGAACAGGGCTGTGGCCGCAGCCTTTGCGGTCAATCCGTTCGCACCGGACGCGGCCACGAGATCGAGCAAGTCTATTGAGTGGTAGATCGTCATCATTCCGTTCGCCTCATCGTGGTTGAGCCTGAACGGGCCTACTTCGTTGGCAGGCTGTTTGATGTGGCGCATTCCGACGATGGGGTCGCCTGGGTCGCCGGTGAGGAAGATGACGGACCCGCACCCTGACGTGATCCAGGTCGATCCGTAGATGTCGTCGATGGAGATACCGTCTTCGGCGGTTCGGCCTGTGGCTCGTTTCTTGGTGTGGTGCAGGTCGATTACTTGCACTCCGGCTTGCAGGGCGTGTTGCCGTGCTCGGTTGTAGCGTGCGCCGGTCTCGTCGTCACTGAGGCCGACGGCGGCGTCTTTGACGGAGTCGATCATGACGGTGTCTGCGCCGGCGTCCGCGCACATCGCAGCGAGGATCTCGGGGTGTTTGGCGAGGTCCGCGGGTGGCGGGCCGCGGTGAATAACGAGCTTTGCTGCGATGGCGTCTCGATCGCCCTCGGTGAAGAGTCGGCCGAAAGCGCGCGCGATCTGGGAGGGTCGGTCCATTGCGAGATAGAGCAACCGTTCGCCTCGCGCGACGGGTAATCCGAGAACTGTGTCTGTTCCGATCCCCAGGCGTGCGCGCATCAGTTGTCCTGCGAGGGTGGTCTTTCCGACGCCCTGAGGTCCAGCGATCATCAAAGCCTCGCCCTCGGTCCACAGTACGTCGTTGCCGGTGCCCCAGATCGCCGGTATGCGTGCGGGCCGATCGAGAATGAACGACGCCCCGTCCAGGAACGTGAATGTCTGCGGTTCGTCCTCAGGCTGGTGTTCGTCGGCTGGGTGTGGCAGGTCTGCGTATGGGTCTCCTGCGGCGTAATCGACGTCCGAGGCGGTAGAATCATCCGTGGATCGTGTGGCGTCGAGGTCGCTGGTCTCCTGATGGAAGGGCTCTCCGTGGATGGCGGGGGGCCTTTCATCGTTCCCGGTGGGAATGTTCACGCGATGTGGTCCTCTCGATCGGGTGCGGTGCCGTATCCGGCTTCGCGGAGTAGTTGAGTCATCGCGTCGAGTGGCATTACTGCCAGCCATTGGGAGGGGTCACCGAGCCCGCGGCGTTTGCAGACCAGGACGGCGTGGTCGGCGTTCGCTTCGGTTTTCTGCTCGGCTAGTTGGGTGAGCCATTCGGGCCAGGCGTAGGCGGCTCGGTCCTTGACCTGGATCGTGATGCCGGGGCAGGCGTGGAGGTCGCCGGCGTCTCGGAAGTATCCGGCGCGTGTGCGTTCGGTTCCGGGAAATCCGTTGGTACGTAGGAAGTCTCGAACTGCTCGTTCGGCGCGGTCGCCTTTGAGTTTGTTTGCGTTCGGCATTCGAGGCTCCTAGATCTTGTCGACGTTGCCCATGAGCAAGTCTCGTCGTCGTGGGGTCGTGGCTTGGTGTGGATGCGGGTGCCGGCTGGGTGGTGAGGACGTCGCCGCGGCCGAAGAGTCCTCGGTCATACGTTCCAGTGAAGGTGGCGATATTCGACACCGCTTGCATCAGTGCCATCGCGAGGTCATCGTGTCCGGCCGCTTCCGGTACCGAGATCCGCAGTAGCCCTTGGGCGGTCTGTTCGTATTCGAGGGCGTGGAGTTGCCGCAGGAGATCGGGGTGATTCGGGAGAACAAGGCGGCCCTGTTGGAGTAGGACTTTGATGCGGCCGAAACCGCCTGCCTTGCGGCGGGAGTCGGTTGTGACGACCTTGACTAGTGTCTGGAAACCATGACTGTTGTTCTGCGACAGTCGATATGCACGTTCAGAGAGAACTTGCGAAGGCATGGCCCCGACACCGTTAGCCTCGCTAACGAATCGTCTTACTGCGAACTTCTCGGCAATGAAGGCCAGGCGGTCGATGAAGTCCGAGTACTGCATCCGTGAGTGCGCTTCGAGCCACGGAATGTAGAACACCGGGGTGCCATGGCCGACCTTGCTGGCGTTCAAGTCGACGTCCGAGAGGGCGGCGAGAAGGACGACGGCGTTGGCGTCGTTGCTGAATCCCCAGTCGATACCGCCGGCGACGAGCTGGCGTTGTGCCTCCTCGGGTGCGGTGAGTTCGTACGGGGCTACTGCGTTGTCGAGTTCACCAGTGGTGAAATACTGACCGCTCTCATCGGTCCACTCCGCCATGTACTCACGTTGGAATTCGGTTGCGGGCGTTCGGCGTTCGAGATCGTCCAAGTCGTCTTGGCTGATGAGAGGGGACCGGGACGACGGCCAGTGGAACGAGGCGACGCGGGCCGTCGGGGCGTCCATGCCCTGTTTCCAGTTACGGCGAAAGAAATGTTCAAACGATCCCCATGGCGAGGATGTCAGGATGACGCGGCTACCGGGGCGGGCGATGATCGCAGGTTCGGCAGCGGACCATATGGACCCCGGTACAAATCCCGCTTCGTCGACGATGAGGAGATCGACGGGCCAGCCTCGGATCTGCTTCTCGGACGCCGGTACCGAGATGATCTTCGAGCCGTTGCTGAGGACCAGCTGCGTCTTCGAGTCGTCGAGCACCGATCCGGCGAGGAGGTCGGAATTGCGGGCGAGGAAGGAGATGTCATCGAGCAACCGCAGCGATGCAGTCTCGCCGGCAGAGATGAGCAGGACCAGATTGTTCTCCCTGCTGAACGCCCAGTGCAGGGCGATGATCGCGAGGCTGCGGGACTTACCGACCTGACGTCCGGCACACACCACGCGGTAGCGGGCGGGGCAGTCGGCCAGCTCCTGTTGGTAGTCCCATAGCGGTGCGCCGACGAGGGCTTCGGCGAATCGGCTCGGGCTGGCGTTCAGTTCTGTGAGGACGGTGTCGGTGACGCTCATGCGGTCCCGCCGTTCTGCTTGTTGAGCGCGGACATGAGCTGCGCGAGGTCGAGTTTCGTTGCGGTGGTGTCTTTTCCGAGCTTCGCGCGGGAGAGGGGATCGAGGCCCAGCCGGGAAGCCATGCTCGCGAGGTGCCCCCGGACCCGCACCAGGTAGATCGCGGCCGGGGCAACCGTGCCGTCCTCGCGGATCTCACCGTGCTCGTCGAGCCACTTCTCCAGCACCTCGACACGTGCGGCGGTGCGCGCATAGTCGAGGAGAGCTTCCCGATACGTCGTGTCTTGGAGGTAGGGCAGTTCAGCCATGAGGTCGTTCGCGATGTCGGCGGCCAGCGGGACGATGATGCGATCGGAGTACGCGCCGTGCTTCTTCGACTTGAAGTGGCCGGCCTTGAACGGTTCCCACGTGTAGCCGCGGGCGGGGCCTTTGCTCCCCGGCAGGTGGATGATCTCGGCGGATTCCCCCTGTCGGGGAGCGTCGGGCATCTCTTACGCCTCCATGCGCAAAGGTGCGTCGGTGTGGGTGGTGAACTGCGCCATGTATCGCGCCTGCCGCTCTTCCTCAGCACGGTTGGCTTCGGCCTCACGCGCTGCGTGTTCCTCGCGTGTGGCGTCGCTGTGAAGGCCGTGCACTTTGGTTATCACCTGGCCGGAGCTTCCTGTGTCGCCAGCTTCAAGTAGGCGCTGCCGTCGCTGTCTCGGTAGTGGCTGAAGTCGAACAACCACCGGACGTCCTGCGGCAGTTCGACGCCCAACTCACCCGCGCGGGCACCGATCGTCGCGTAAGCCGCGTCCATTGCAGCGACCTCGTTCTGGAACGTGCGGATGGCATCGACGAGTCCGGCGTACGCGCGCTGCGCTGGGACCACACCGGTGCTGTAGAACTCCTCACGCTGGGCAATGGCTTCGTCATAGGCCGACTGCCGTTCCTGCTGCACGCGGTCGGCCTCGCGCTTCTCAGCGCCCTTACGCCGCAGTCGAAGGAAACCGACGTGGTCCTTGGCCTTCTCGATCGCCTCGGGAGTGACATCGGTGTCGCCGTCGATGACGGCCTGCTCCAGATCGGTGACTCCGGCTTCCGCTTCGCGGATCTCGCGGTCAACGTCGTCGATGGTCAGTTCAGGCATTGCGGTTGCTCCTCTTGTAGTCGGCTTCTCGGCGGTTCTGTTCCATCGCTCGTTCGACGTCGACGCTCAGTCCGAGGAACCCCTCCTGTTGGGTTCGCTCGCTGGTGTCTTTCGTTGCCTCACGGACCTTGTCGGCGTCGGCCTGTTGCTTCTTGTAGTGCTCGTCGATGGCATTGCGGAGGTTCGTCATGCGATCTCCTACCGGTATTCGATGGGGGTGAGGGGGTTGTACGGGGAACCGGGGTCGGTGTACGGCGATGTGCCTGGTGTCGTTCGGGGTGAGTGCGGCGACTCTCTGCGACCGCCGCATCACGCGCCGGAGAGTCGACCTCGTACGCCCTCACTTCCGGGCTGTGCGGGTCCGCACCGAGCCCGCCACTCATCGGGAGGATGGGATCGAAGTCGACTGGTTCGACGATCGGGGGGCCACCGACCTTCCCGAAGGTTGCGAGGTCGTAGGCGTCCTGACGCTTGGTGTCGACGCAATGCAGCCGTTGCAGCGCCGAGTCGATGGGATTGGCCGCGTCGGGTGTTGGGATCGTCGATGGCGACCCGTCTTCGCGGACGACCAGTGTCGTGCCTCCGAGCTGGTGGGTTCCGTCCGGTGACGTGATTCCTCCGCTGGCTGGCAGGAAACTACCGTTCGGGAAGTGGTAGACGCCGTCCTTGTCGACGTAGCCGAGGCCGGTGTAGCTGCGATCGTCGGGGTTGTGGCTGCCGAAGATTCGGCGGACGTTCGGTGGATTCATGTGATGCTCCTAATGTGTTGTGATGCTTGGGTTTACGCGATGCCTGTGGACAGCAGGTCGAGGGCGACACTGCCGTTGCTGGTGTCGAAGTTTGCGTCCAAGGTGACGAGTCCGCCCTTGGAGAGGAGTTCGACCAGTTGGTCGAGTCTGCCGATGACGGCTTCGGACAGGCCGGGGATGTCGTTCGAGCCGGTGTCGAACTGCGGCATCAACTGCGACAGATCCACCTGCCCGGACTGGGCCATCGACAGGAACCCGCCGATACCCGATGCCGCCGTGAACCCGAGACCGGATGCCAACGCGGCGGCCTCCATCAGGTTGGTGGGGCGCATGTAGTCGCGGGCCTTCGGTTCGTTGTAGCCACCGAACCCACCGTCCGCGAACTCGGTGATGTTCAGCCGCTTCCCGGTCTCCCGCCAGATGTCTACTGCGCGTGCACGTTTCGCCGGGTCGCCGGGTATGTATGCTTCCCACGGTCCTGCTTGGGGTTCCGCCCATACGCGCACGTTGCCGCCTGTGGTTGCGATCTCGGGGTTCTGGGATTCGATGCCTCCATTCGCGAACACCTTCAAGCTCCCGACCGCTTTCGGGGTGCGACCGTCTGGGGCTGCGCCACCGATGTCGGAGAAGTTGATGACCCGCACATCTACCGGACCCGACGACGTCGGCAGGGTTTTGGTCCGACTGCCTGACGACATGCCCGCCGAACTGCTATCCGGTTGCCCGTAATCAGTGACCGTCAAAGCCTGCGCCCCGACGTCGTAGCTACCCGGATCAGACGACGGCTCACCAGGTGGCTGCGACATCGCCACATGCACATGGTTACGGTGACCCGCCATCGTCGATGCACCGTAAAAGCTGCCGTCGACTATCGACCCGTTCTTCACATTCTTGTCGAAACCTGGGGCCGAGTAGATCAGTTCGAGGAGCTTCGGCTTGTAGTTGTCGACCATGAAGTTGGCGAATGCCAACTGCTCGGGAGTGTTGTCGGAGCCGTTGGAGAAGTCGGCGGCCTGCCCTGAACCGTGGTGTCCTGGGTCGCCTGCGCGGTAGCCGGATGTCATCGTCAGGGCGGGGAAGTTCTCGGATGCGAGGTTGCTGAGACCGGATACGATGCCGCCGTCGGCCATCTGCACGAGTCCATAACCGAACCGGTCAGCGACATCCCGGAGGATGCCGACGGCGCGGGGACGCTTCGACTCAGCCCCAGGAATGAACGCTTCCCACGGGCCTGCACCTTCCTCAGCCCACTGCACCAGACCCTTGCCGCCGGCGGACTTGATGAGTGCTTCCTGGGGGAGCTTGCCGTCAGCGAAGCCACCACCGCCACCATCGAACGTGCCCGGTGCCGCAGGAGCGCCACCGCCCGCATTCAGATACGGCGTCGGACCCTGCATCGACGGCGCATCCGCCTCCGACACACCCTGCGACTGCCAATACCCGATCTGACGCTGCCGCAAATCGACGAACATGTCGACGGTCTTTCCGGTGTTGTTCCCGATGAACGCATCAATCGCAGCCTGACCCTCCTCAGTGTTCGAGGTGACCTTGAACGTCCCATCAGGCAGGCGTTCCACCTTCATGCCCAGCGCTTCGAGGTCTTCGATGTGCTGGGGTGTGTTCGACGTGATGACGATGGACTTGTCGTCTGGGACTTTGTAGACCGCGCCGGACAAGGCATCCATGAGCCGTGCCGATGCCTCTGCGCGCTCACCTGCGGCGCGGACATCGTCACCCATCTCGCGGATGCCGGGGCGGGCATTGTCGATCATGTCCGCGAGACCGTTCATCTTCTCCGAGGAGGACTGGACCTGGTCGGCGTACCACTTCGTTTTCTCGCCCGCACCTTCGATCGCCTCACCGACATCCTGCATCCCTGGAATGTGTTTGACGATGCCGCCCATGAACTCGGCGTAGGAACCCATCGCTTGGAGGGCGTTGCCCATCGTCGCGCCGACAACCTCACCCCACTCAGCGAGGAACCGGAGTGACCCGGACGTGAACGCCAAGATCGCATCCAACGTCGTGAACCCAGCATCCGCAAGCCCGGTGAAGAACCCGATGATCTCCGGCTTGTTGTTTTTCACCCAGACAGCAAGGTCGGTCAGAACGGGACCGAATGCCTGTGCCAACGCCAGTTTGATGTCAGCAGAGGACATTTCGATCGAGTTCTTCGCCGCAGTGAATGCCGCTTCGGTGTTCGATGACATGGTGTCACCGGCCAACGCGGCAGCGCCAGCGACGTCTCCGAACTCGGTGACCGCAGTGTCCAGGTTCAGCTTGAACGCCGCGCCTTGGATGTCCTCGAACTTGGTACCGAACAATGCCAGTGCAGCCGCGTTCTTCTCCGTCGGATCGGTGATCGCATTGAGCCCACGGAGGGCATCGGCCATCGCGTTCCGCGACGCCTCACCACCCTCGTTCATGGCAGTCGTCCACAGCTCCGAGTTGAGGCTCAGCTTCTCGAAACCATCAGCCGCAGCGGCAGTCCCGTCAGTCGCACGCAGCTTCATCTCTTTCAGTGCGTCGATGACGACGTCGGTGTCGCGGGCACCACCCTTGACGCCCTGCGCGACCAACGCCCAACCCTCTGCACCTTCCAGCCCGAGTGCACGCAACTGGGTGGAGTACTCGATCTGGGAGTCGAGAAGATCCTCGGAGACGTTCAGGCTGTTCTTCTGCGACTGCACCAACAAGTCGAACGCGCCGGTGGCATCCTTCGCTATGCCGTTCTTCACCGACTGCCCCGCGGCACGGGCAACCGCAGGTATCTCCTCGCCCATGATCTCGGAGACAATGTTGAGCTGTTCGATCGTCGACTTGAACGTCCCAGTGTCCTCCTCGCCAGTGAGCAACCCGGACTGGATCGCGGCGCGGACACCATCCATGTTCGATGCCGCCGACTGACCCCACCCGTTCGAGTACGCAGCGCCGGCCGCCTCACCGATACGACGGGCAGTCTCCTCGTTGATACCCAACTTGGCTTGGATCAGATCCTGCGTCGCCTCTTGCTGCATCCCATCTGCGATCGCATCGGCCAGCGCGACACCGACGCCGATACCGAGGACGGCGACACCGGCGAGAGCGACCCCGATCGGCCCGCCCTTCGATCCGAGTCCTGCGACACGGGGCGCGAATCCGGCAATGAACGAACCACCCGTCGATGACCCTGCGCTACCTGCCGTACCCGACAGACCCTCCAACCCTCCTGAGAAGCGATCCGCGAAGCCCGAACCGGCTGCCTCACCTGAACGTTCCGCCTCCTGCGCTGTCTCGCGCATCGCACGCTGAGCCCGTTCCATCGCGGTCACGGCATCGCGGCCGCCCTGCTCGGCGGCACGAGCCGCACGACGATGCGCCGCCTCCATGCGA
>NZ_BAOX01000024.1:0-31831 GCF_000813105.1 Rhodococcus sp. BS-15
GCTCTTCCACGGGACGCGGCGGCACGGTCGGGTCGCGGCGGCGGTCCCAGCTACGACGCGATCCTGGCGCAGCCGCCGGGCGTGGTGCAGGGGTCGCTGCGGCTGACCGAACAGGGCGAGATCATCGCGGCGAAATACGCCGAGCCGTCCATGGCGCGTCGCAATCTCGAGTCTCTGGTCGCGGGAACGCTCGAATCGACTCTGCTGGACGTGGAGGGTCTCGGGGACGGCGCGGAAGCCGCGTACGACATCCTGGACGACCTCGCCGCGAAGGCCCGTGCGGCATACGGCCGGCTGGTGCACGAGGAGCCCGGTTTCGTCGAGTACTTCCGCACGTCGACGCCGGTCGCCGAGGTCGGCGAGCTGAACATCGGATCGCGTCCCGCATCGAGGAAGCCGACGAACTCGGTCTACGACCTGCGAGCCATCCCGTGGGTGATGTCGTGGAGTCAGTGCCGCGTCATGCTGCCCGGGTGGTACGGCACCGGTTCGGCGTTCGAGGAGTGGGTCGGCGACGACGATGCCAAGCTCGAGGTGCTGACCGACCTGTATCGAAAGTGGCCGTTCTTCCAGACCGTTCTGTCCAACCTCGCGCAGGTCATGGCCAAGTCGGATCTGGGCATCGCGGCTCGGTACGCGGAGTTGGTTCCCGACGCAGACCTTCGTGCGCGGATCTTCGGCATGATCGAGGCCGAACACGCAACGACTGTGCGGATGTACCTGAAGATCACCGGTCACAGTCGACTGCTCGAAGACAACCCGTCGCTCGAACGCTCAGTGCACAACCGATTCCCGTACCTCGAGCCGCTCAACCAGATGCAGGTGGAAATGCTCAGGCGCTACCGCAACGGCGACGACGACGAACGCGTCAAGCGAGGAATCCTGCTGACGATGAACGGTCTCGCGACGGCACTGCGCAACAGCGGCTAGCCTCGCGCACGAGGGGCGAGGAACCGGTTGGCGGTCGATCGCGTCCAACGAGGTATGAGGCAGTGCAGCAACTCGATGGACACCTGGCGAAACGGATCCGCCTACCGCGCGAACGGTAGGCGGATCGGACAATCAGACATCCAGTGTGAGCCTCATGCCGTCGAGAACGACGGCGAACCTCGGGAACGCGACTTCGGGGCCGAACCCAGTTAGCTCGGCAGCTGTCGGGTCCGAGGTCAAACAGTGTCCAGCTTGGACGCTGCGCCGGAGTCGAGGAACCAAACCGTCGATTCGGTGCCCAGCGCGCCGGCCGACGGGACGTCGTCGGAATCGGCCCCGCCCACCGCAGCAGCGACGGCATCGGCCTTGTTCGCTCCCGAGACGAGCAGCCACACGTGCTGTGCGCGGCGAACCGCAGGCAGCGTCAGTGTGATGCGCACCGGCGGGGGCTTGGGGGAGTCCTCGACCGCCACGACGAAGCGGTGCTGCTCGCGCACTGCATCGGTGTGGGGGAAGAGCGAATTGATGTGGCCTTCGCCGCCCATTCCGAGGAGATGGACGTCGAATTGGGGAGTCGGCTCACCTTCGGATCCGGAATGCAGGATCTGCGCATACGTTGCCGCAGCCACCTCGGGGTCGCTCCCGTGCGGTCCGTCGGATGCTGCCATCCGAAACACCCGATCCGGATGGACCTCGACGTGGTCGAGCAGCGCCTGCGAGGCTTGAACCTCGTTGCGCTCGGGATCGCCCGAGGGCAGGAAGCGTTCGTCGCCGAAATAGATGTCGACTCTGCCCCAGTCGATCGAGCCGGAGTCCGTGCGTAGCGCCTCCAGCAGCGCGATTCCGGTGCCACCGCCGGTCAGCACCACCGACGCGGAGCCTCGCTCGGCCTGCGCGGCTGTGACCACGTCGACGAAGCGCGATCGTGCTGCGTCGACCAGGGCCTGCGCGTCCAAGTACTGAAGTACAGAGGTCTTACTCATAGCTCACTTTCGACAGTCCGTGCAGGGCGAGTTCGTAGATCTCGTCCGTGTCGAGTCTGCGCAGTTCCTCGGCGAGGCACTCGCGCGTGTTACGACGCGCCAGTGCGACTTCGGCGTCGGGCTGACCGGTACGCCGCAGGGTCGCGGTCTTACCCGTCTGCGGTCGCGTCAGCGAAATGCTGCTGTTCTCTCGGATCAGCTCCACCTTCAGCTCACCCGCCCGGCGGTAGACCGGCACGTCCAGTTTCGCGGCCAGCCAACCGGCCAGGATGTCGAGTGCGGGCTCCTCGGCCAGTCCCGACACCGTGGCCGAGACGACGGCCTCGAACGGAGCCTGGTCGAGCGCGGTGGCCAACAGGCCGCGCCAGTAGGTGATGCGACTCCAGGAGAGATCGGTGTCGCCCTCGGTATAGCTGCTCAGCCGTCCCTTGATCGTCGCGGTGGTGTCGGGGGAGTTGGTGGCATCGGTGATCCGTCGAATTGCCAAGCGTCCAAGCGGATCCTTCGCCGGAACGGTCGGAGCTTCGTCCGGCCACCAGGCGACGATCGGGGTATCGGGAAGCAGGAACGGGATGACGACACTGTGCTCGTGATCGGCGAGTTCGCCGTTCAGGCGCAACACGACGACCTCCGATGCACCGGCGTCGCCGCCCACCCGGATCTGGGCGTCGAGGCTCGAATCGGCTGATCGGTCTCCGTGGATGAGCACGATGACGCGGCACGGATGCTCACGGCTCGCCTCGTTCGCTGCGTCGATCGCTCGTTCGGCCTTGGCCGGATCACGGCTGGCGACGATCAGTGTCAGCACCCGGCCGATGGTCACCGCACCGCCTGCCTCGCGCACCTCCACCAGCTTCTTGCCGACCTCGGCCGTCGTCGTGGCGGGAATGTCGACAATCACGGTCTTCTCCATTCGCGTCCGGTGCGGTGCATCATCTCGTCACCCGAGGAAGGCCCCCAGGTACCGGCTTCGTACGGTTCCGCGGTGCCGCCGGAAGCCCAGAATTCCAGAATCGGATCGAGGATCTTCCACGACAGTTCCACTTCGGCATTGACCGGGAACAACGACGGCTCCCCGAGCAGCACGTCGAGGATGAGGCGCTCGTATGCCTCCGGAGAGGATTCGGTGAACGCCTGGCCGTAGCTGAAGTCCATGCTGACGTCACGCACCTGCATGCTCGATCCCGGCACCTTGGAGCCGAATCGCATCGTCACGCCCTCATCGGGCTGGACTCGGATCACCAACGCATTCTGACCGAGTTCCTCGGTCATCGTGGCGTCGAACGGCAGGTGTGGAGCGCGCTTGAACACCATCGCGATCTCGGTGACTCGGCGCCCGAGTGCCTTGCCGGTACGGAGATAGAACGGCACCCCACCCCAACGCCGCGTGTCCACCTCGAGGGTGATGGCGGCGTAGGTCTCGGTGTTCGACTCCGAGTCGAACCCCTCTTCCTCCTTGAGCCCCTTCACTTTCTGGCTGCCCTGCCAGCCCGCGGAGTACTGACCGCGCGCCGAGGTTCGATCGAGTGGCTCGGCAAGTTTGGTCGCCGAGAGCACCTTGATCTTCTCCGATTGCAGCTCCTTGGGGTTGAAGCTGACCGGCTCCTCCATCGCAGTGATGGCGAGAAGCTGCAGAAGGTGGTTCTGGATGACGTCGCGGGCGGCGCCGATTCCGTCGTAATAGCCTGCGCGACCGCCCAATCCGATGTCCTCGGCCATCGTGATCTGAACGTGGTCGACGTAGTGCGCATTCCAGATCGGATCGAACAGCTGGTTGGCGAAGCGCAGTGCCAGGATGTTCTGCACCGTCTCTTTGCCGAGATAGTGGTCGATACGAAACACGGTGTCCTCGGGGAACACTCGGTTCACGACCGCGTTGAGCTCTTTCGCGCTCTGCAGATCGTGTCCGAACGGCTTCTCGATGACCACGCGTCGCCAATTGCCGTCCTTGCTCTGCGCCAGTCCCGAGCGCGAGAGCTGCTCGAGGACGACGGGGAACGCGCTGGGCGGGATGGACAGATAGAAGGCGTGATTTCCGCCGGTGCCGCGGGTCTCGTCGAGCTCGGTCAGTGTTCGTGACAGCTCGTCGAAGGCGTCGTCGTCGTCGAAGGAGCCTTGGACGAACCGGAATCCCTCGGCGAGGGTGTTCCACACCTCCTCGCTGAACGGTGTCCGAGCATGATCGCGCACGGAGTCGTGCACGATCTTGGCGAAGTCCTGGTTCTGCCATTCCCGCCGGGCAAATCCGACCAGAGCGAAACCGGGGGGTAGAAGCCCCCGGTTCGCCAGGTCGTACACCGCAGGCATGAGCTTCTTACGCGCGAGATCGCCGGTCACTCCGAAGATGACCATGCTGCACGGGCCCGCGATACGGGGGAGCCGCTTGTCTCGCGCGTCGCGGAGAGGGTTGAGCCAGTCCGCGGAATGGAGAGGTTCGGTTTCTGCGGTGGGCACAGTCGGTCAGCTCTTCTGACCTGCTTGGCGAAGCTGCTCGCCGGTGGCCTCGAGCAACTCGTTCCAGGCGGCCTCGAACTTCTGGACGCCTTCGTTCTCCAACGTCACGAAGACATCGGTGATGTCGATACCGAGCGCCGAGATGCGGTCGAAGATCTCCTGCGATTCCGGTCCCTTGCCCGAGACCGTGTCGCCGACGACCTCGCCGTGATCGGCAACCGCGTCCATGGTCTTCTCCGGCATCGTGTTCACCGTGTTCGGTGAGACGAGCTCGGTGACGTACATGGTGTCGGGGTAGGCGTCGGACTTCACGCCGGTCGACGCCCACAGCGGACGCTGCGGACGCGCGCCGCTACCGACGAGCTCGCGGAACCGAGGAGCGACCTCGAAGATCTGCTGGTACGCCACGTATGCGAGACGAGCATTGGCCAGAGCGGCCTTGCCCTTGAGTGCCTCGGCATCGGGGGTGCCGATCGCATCGAGCCGGGAATCGATCTCGCTGTCCACGCGGGAGACGAAGAACGACGCGACCGAGTGGATCTTGTCGAGGTCGTGACCGGCTGCGCGCGCGTTCTCGAGGCCCTCGAGGTAGGCGTTCATCACCAGTTCGTAGCGCTCGACGGAGAAGATCAGCGTGACGTTGACGCTGATGCCCTCGCCGATCACCTTGGCGATAGCGGGGATTCCTGCCTCGGTGGCCGGAATCTTGATGAGCAGGTTCGGGCGGTCGACGATCTTCCACAGTTCGACGGCCTGCTCGTACGTCTTGTCGGCATCGTGTGCCAGGCGGGGATCGACCTCGATCGACACCCGACCGTCGAC
Source organism: Rhodococcus sp. BS-15 (assembly GCF_000813105.1). NCBI lineage: Bacteria > Bacillati > Actinomycetota > Actinomycetes > Mycobacteriales > Nocardiaceae > Rhodococcus > Rhodococcus sp. BS-15. The sequence continues at coordinate 5,190 of NZ_BAOX01000024.1, forward strand.
GCCTGCACTGGCCTCGTACTGAGGCATCAGGATGTCGCACGCCTCACGAACGTCGTCGGTGGTGACCGTACGGATCGTGGTCTCGACGTCGGCACCTTCACCGGCGAGCTTGGTCACCTGCTCGTCGTATGCCGCGCCCGAGCTCAGGGCGGCCTGGAAGATCGACGGGTTGGTCGTCACTCCGACGACACTCTTGGTGTCGATCAGGTCCTTCAGGTTGCCCGAGCGGATGCGATCACGGGACAGGTCGTCCAGCCATACCGAGATTCCGGCGGCGGAGAGCTCTGCGAGATTCTTGTTCTGGGTCATGAATTATCCCTTCACATTGGTGATGGAGCGCTGTGCGGCTGCGGTGACGGCCTCGGCGGTGAAGCCGAACTCGCGGAAAAGTGTTGCAGCGTCGGCAGATTCGCCGTAGTGCTCGAGCGAGATGATCTCGCCGAAGCCGCCGACGATCTTCCACCACGGCATCGCGATGCCGGCTTCGATCGACACCCGGGCCTTGACGGTGGGCGGGATCACCTGGTCGCGGTAGTTCTGATCCTGGCTCTCGAACCACTCGACGCACGGCATCGAGACGACGCGGGCGGCGATGCCCTGCGCCTCGAGCTGCTTCTGTGCCTCCACGGCGTACTGCAGCTCGGAACCGGTGCCGATCAGCACGACGTCGGGGGTCGCCTTGGACGACTCGACGAGGATGTATCCGCCCTTGGAGACGCCCTCGTAGCTGGTGCCCTCGAGAATCGGGATGCCCTGACGGGTCAGCGCGAGGCCGACGGGTCCGCTGCTGCTGGACTTGGCCAGCACTGCCTGCCATGCGAATGCGGTTTCGTTGGCGTCACCGGGGCGTACCACCGACAGGTTGGGGATGGCCCGCAGCGCGGCGAGATGCTCGACCGGCTGGTGCGTCGGGCCGTCCTCGCCGAGGCCGACGGAATCGTGGGTCCACACGTAGATGGGGTCGATGTCCATGAGCGACGCGAGCCGAACCGCAGGCCGCATGTAGTCGCTGAACTGCATGAACGTTCCGCCGTATGCGCGGGTCGGGCCGTGCATGACGATGCCGGACAGGATGGCGCCCATCGCGTGCTCACGGATGCCGAAGTGCAGCGTGCGGCCGTACGGCTCGGCGTCCCAGTCGTCGGTGGAGATCGACGTGGGGCCGAAGGACTTCGCACCCTTGATCGTGGTGTTGTTGCTGCCGGCGAGGTCGGCCGAGCCGCCCCACAGTTCCGGGAGAACGGGTCCGACGGCGTTGAGGACCTCGCCCGACGCCGCACGTGTCGCGACGGCCTTGCTGCCGGGCTCCCAGGTGGGCAGAACGTCGGTCCAGTTCTCGGGCAACGTGCCCTGGGTCAGGCGGTCCAGCAGCTTCTTGCGCTCGGGCTCGCGCGCAGCCCAGGCGTCGAATTCGACGGTCCACTCGGCGTGGGCCTTGCGGCCGCGCTCCTGCAGCTTGCGGGTGTGGCCGATGACCTCGTCGGTGACCTCGAACGTCTTGGCGGGGTCGAAATCGAGTGCCTGCTTGACCTTCGCGATCTCCTCGTCGCCCAGTGCGGCACCGTGGACTGCACCGGTGTTCATCATGGTGGGGGCCGGGAAGCCGATGATGGTGCGCAGCACGATGATCGACGGCTTGTCGGTGACGGCCTTGGCAGCCTCGACGGCCTCTTCGATCGCGGTGACGTTCTCGCCGCCTTCGACCACCTGGACGTGCCAGCCGTAGGCTCGTAGCGCGCGGCGGTGTTCTCGCTGAGGGCGATGTCGGTGGAGTGCTCGATCGAGATCTTGTTGTCGTCGTAGAACAGGATCAGGTTGCCGAGCTGCTGAGTACCGGCCAGCGACGAAGCCTCGGACGTGACGCCTTCTTCGATGTCTCCATCGGACGCGATGACGTAGATGAAGTGGTCGAACGGGCTCTCACCCAGAGCGGGTTCGGGATCGAACAGGCCACGCTCGCGGCGTGCCGCCATGGCCATGCCCACGGCCGAGGCGAGTCCCTGGCCGAGCGGGCCGGTGGTGATCTCGACGCCGTCGGTGTGGCGGAACTCGGGGTGTCCGGGTGTCTTGGACTTGTAGGTGCGCAGCGCCTCGATGTCGGCGAGCTCGAGTCCGAAGCCGCCCAAGTACAGCTGCAGGTAGAGCGTCAGGCTCGAGTGGCCGCACGAGAGCACGAACCGGTCGCGGCCGATCCAGTGCGTGTCGGTGGGGTCGTGGCGCATGGTGCGCTGGAAGAGGGTGTAGGCGAGGGGGGCCAGGCTCATCGCGGTTCCGGGGTGGCCGTTGCCGACCTTCTGCACTGCGTCCGCTGCCAGAACACGAACGGTGTCGACCGCTCGGGTGTCCAGGTCCGTCCAGTCGCTCGGGTGGTGCGCCGTGGTGAGGACGTCAATATCGTCTGTGATCGACACGAGCAGAAATCTCCTGACATTCGTTCGAGTTGTGGCTCCGAGGAATCGTCGCTCGGCGGCCACTGCGATGCGCCTGGGAGAAGCACGTGCGCAGTCGGTGCCGAAGGACGTCCTTCACCAGCCTAGTTCTGTCCGACCCTACTGTCGTGCCTTCCCCCGGGCGATTGCGCGCGGGTTACTCGTAGGCGACATATTCCTCACTTTGGGTGCCCTGCGAATTGGAGGTGCAAACCCAGCCGTCTACCATCGGTCGTAGTAGGCGCACGTTCGTCGGCCCCCGCGGTGGTAGTTGCGGAGGACCGCGCGTGCGCGCAGGCGCCGAAGTGTCGCCGTGGAGAGACAACCCGCGTGCCGGTGGCGCGCGAGCAAGTGGCCGAGCGCCAGAGAACGACAGTCGTGCGAGGAGACGCAGTGCGAATTGGGCAGCAGCCGGGCGGACACGGTTTCGCCGGCGGCCCCGGATTCGGAGCAGACGACAAGGGTGAGCCCACGCAGGCCGCGCCGGTGACGTCCGCCCCGCGCAGAGCATTCGCACTCTTTCTTGCGTATGTCGCGCTCACGAAGCCCCGGGTCATCGAACTCCTCCTCGTCACGACCATTCCGGCGATGTTGCTGGCAGACCGAGGAAACGTCGATCCGTGGCTGATCCTCACCACGCTGTTCGGCGGAATGCTGGCCGCGGCCAGCGCCAACACGCTGAACATGGTGGTCGACGCAGACATCGACAAGGTGATGAAGCGCACCGAGAAGCGCCCACTCGCCCGCGGTGCCATGCCCGTCTCGCACGCCCTGATCTTCGGGCTCGTCCTGGGTGTGTTCTCGTTCTTCTGGCTGTGGGCTACCACCAACCTGCTCAGCGGTGTGCTTGCCGTCGTCACCATCTGCTTCTACATCTTCGTCTACACCCTCGTGCTCAAGCGGCGCACCTCGCAGAACGTGGTGTGGGGTGGCGCGGCCGGTTGTATGCCGGTGATGATCGGTTGGTCCGCCGTGACCGGCACGATCGGGTGGCAGGCGCTGGTGATGTTCCTTGTGATCTTCCTGTGGACGCCGCCGCACACCTGGGCGCTCATGCTCCGTTACAAGGAGGACTACCAGGCGGCCAACGTGCCGATGTTGCCTGCTGTCGCCTCGGAAACGAAGGTCACCAAGCACATCGTGCTCTATGCATGGGCCACCGTTGCCGCAACGCTCGCGTTGGCGCCGGGCTCGGGCGTCGTCTACGCGGCCGTCGCCGTGGCGTCGGGAGTGTGGTTCCTCGTCGTCGCTCATCGCCTGTACGCAGGCGTGCGAGCGGGGACTCCGGTCAAGCCGCTGAAGTTGTTCATCCTGTCCAACGAGTACTTGGCCCTGGTGTTCTGCGGTCTTGCCGTGGACTCGGTGCTCGGCTGGCAAACGCTCGCCAGATCTTTTCCTGAGCGAGCGTCCGCCGAGAGCCGGATCAGGGAACCAGAACGATGGACCCGATCGTCTTGCGTGACTCGAGGTCGATATGGGCCTGCGCCGCGTCCTCGAGTGCATAGCGCGCACCCACCCGGACCGTGAGCGCTCCGCTCGCCATCGCTGCGAACACATCTCCGGCGCGCCACTCCAGTTCGGCTCGGTCTCGGATGTGATGCGCGAGCGTGGGCCTGGTCAGGAACAGAGATCCTGCGCCGTTGAGCCGCTGCGGATCGAGAGGCGGGACCGGACCGCTCGCGGCACCGAACAAAGCCAGCGTCCCTCTGATCCGAAGCGACGCCATGCTGGCCTCGAACGTCTCGGCACCGACACCGTCGTACACCGCATGGACGCCCTCGCCGTCGGTGATCTCGCGCACGCGTGCGGCGATGTCCTCGTCGTAGCGCAACACGTGGGCTGCACCGGCATGTGTGGACCGCTCGGCCTTAGCATCCGTGGAGACCGTGGTGATCACGTTCACGCCCTTCGCCACCGCCATCTGCGTCAACAGCAGCCCGACGCCACCTGCGCCGGCGTGCACCAGGACGGTCTCACCCCGCTGGGCCGGGTAGGTGGATTCGATCAGATAGTGCGCCGTCATGCCCTGCAGCAGCGCCGAGGCGGCCTGATCGGCAGGAACGCCGTCGGGTACCGCGATGGCGGACGAGGCGTCGACCAGGACGTATTCGGCGTAGCTACCCGGTGCTGTGGCCCAGGCGACGCGATGTCCCGGTGCGAAACCGGTGACGTCTGCTCCGAGTTGTTCGATCACCCCTGATCCCTCGTCGCCGGGAACGTACGGCAGCGCGCGCGGGTACAGTCCGCGCCGAAAGTACGTGTCGATGTAGTTGATGCCGACGGCGTCGATCCGAACCAGGAGTTGACCGGGTCCCGGCGTGGGTATCGGAACGTCGACGATGTTCATGACCTCGGGTCCGCCGGTGTTGTCTATTCGAATGGCACGCATGAGCACCGTTCTACACGGGCGCGTCGCACCCGGGTACACAGATCCGCTCGATGCACGCATGCGAGCGAAGTTACCGATCAGTAACGACTCGACGGGTCGATGCGGGGATCGTGGACGACCTCGGTATCGTGTCGGCATGGCTACCGAAATCGACAGTGCGGGTATCGAGAAGAACGAGTCGAACGACGTTCCCAAGGGAACGCTCGCGGCAGTGAAGAGCTTCCTCGCCGACCACGGCAACTCTGCCAACGTGGTGATCCAGCCGGTCGGTCGGGCCGGGACTCGGCTCACCATGGTCGGTGCCGACGGCGTCCTCGGGGACCAGGTGGTGGCGACGACCGCCATCGCCCGCGCGATCGTCGACGGTCTCGACCAGTTGACCGAGGCCGAATGGGACCGCGAGCTGGTCAGTTCGGTCAATCCGGCACCCGGACACCACGAGAAGATGGCCGGGTGGGTAGCCAATCAGAAGAAGTTCCCGAAGGCGCGCAACCAGGCGATCGTCTGAGCGGAGAAAAGTCGCAAAACTTGTTCGATTCGGCGGGAACCAACTCGGTACCCGGTGCGTCGAAGTCAGTGGAGGGGCAGTCGGCCATCTGAGGGGGAGGTCGGCTGCCCCTCCACCCTGTTCGAAGCTCGACCGATCGTCACGAGCGAACTGCAACGTCCTCGGTGGTCTCGATCTTCTCGGACGTGGCCGGGCCGCGAGTTCGGCAGGCCGCCCAGACGGCTGCGGTGGCGGCGGTACATGCGCCCGCACCGGCCACGTGGAAGGCGACGAGCACGGCCGGAACCCCGGTGAAGTACTGGACCAAGCCGATCAGAGACTGTGCCAGCACCAGAGCGATCAGGACATTGAGTCGAAACTTGACCGCCTTCGGCGCACGCACTGCGTACAGGGCGAATGCCAGTCCGACGAGCAGGGCCAGGTAGCCGACCAGGAACTGCGAGTGCGCGTGCACCAGCGTCACGATCTCGATACCGAGGCGCGGCACCGGTTCTTCGACGCTCTTGTCGCCTGCGTGCGGACCGGCTCCGGTCACCATGGTGCCCGCGATCAGCACGCCCGTCAGTGCGATTCCGGACAGCCCCGTCAGCGCTCGCAGAGCACCCGGCACCGTGGGCGTCGACTCCGATGGAGCATCGCTCTCGCCCACCTTGGCGTACAGCAGCGTGGCCAGCCACACCATCGCCATCGAGACGACGAGGTGAACGGCGACCGTCCACCACAGCAGTCCGGTGAGCACCGTGAATCCGCCGATGACGGCCTGCACGACGGTACCGAGTGGCATCAGCCACGCGAAGAACAGCACTTCCCGACGACGCCGCGCCCTGGTGACGGCGATGACGACAGCGGCGGCCGCGAGAACAACCACGAACGTGAGCAGACGATTGCCGAACTCGACCGCCTGATGCAGAATCGGCACCTCGGACACCCCGACGGGAGTGAAGCTGCCGGGGAAGCACTGCGGCCATGTGGGGCATCCGAGACCGGATCCGGTGACGCGAACGACGGCACCGGTGACTGCGATGCCACCCTGCGTCAGGATCGCGATGAATGCCAGCACCCGTTGCACTCGAAGCGAGGGCAAGGGCAGGAGATCGACGACGCGCAAGAACGCTCTGTACAGCACCCCACGATGGTAAACGCCGATCAACTACACAGCGTCGTTGGGTGGCGAGCGTCGTTGGGTAGCGAGCGTCGATCAGGTGAACTTGAACGTGCGGACGGCGAGGGTGCCGCACACCACAGCCCACACCAGCAGTACGACCACGCCGAAGATGTCGAAGGACGAGGACACACCTCTGCTCAGGGCCTCACCCAGCGCGCCGGACGGAACGATGCGTGCGACGTTCTGCAGTCCTTGGGGGATCTGGTCGTCCACGAACACCGCGCTGCCGATTCCCAGCATCACGAACCAGGCGATGTTCGCGAGCGCCAACACGATCTCGGCGCGCAGGGTGCCGCCGAGCAGCAGTCCCATCGACGCGAAGGTGATGGTTCCCAGAGCGATGATGACGGCCCCGAGCAACAGACCCGTCGCGCTCGGTCGCCATCCCAGAGCGACGCCGATCGAGCCGAGCAGAATCGACTGCAGAATCACCACGATCACCACGGCGGCGGATTTGCCGCCGATGATGCCCCACCGCGGAAGTGGTGTCGCCCCGAGCCTCTTGAGAGCGCCGTAGCGGCGATCGAAGCCGACAGCGATCGCCTGGCCGGTGAACGCCGTCGACATGATGGCCACCATCATCACGGCCGGGACCACTCGGGCAACTCGGTCGGTGCCGAGTTCGCCGAAGGGCAACAGGGTCAATCCGATCAGCAATGTGATCGGGATGAACATCGTCAGCAGCAACTGTTCACCGTTGCGCAGCAACAACTTCAGTTCGAGGCGGGTCTGCGCGAGGAGCATGCGCGCAGCCGACGCGGGCTGCGGGCGAGGCGAGAACAGGCCTGTCTCGAATCGGTTGTCGGCGAGCCGGGCTTCTCTGCGCACGGTCACTTCCTCAATTCTCTGCCGGTCAGCTCGAGGAACACGTCCTCGAGGCGGCGCTGGTCGACCTGTAACTCGGTGGCCAACACGTCCTGCTGTGCACACCAGGACGTGACGATCACCAGAATCTGCGGCTCGATCACGCCGGAGACCACATAGGAGCCGGGCGTCGGTTCCGACGGTACGTAACCCGGGGGAAGAGCCGCGTCGAGCAGGGACAGTTCGAGTCCCGGGGGTGCGGTGAAGCGCAGTTGCCCCTCGGCACCCTGCTTGGTCAGTTCCGACGGTGTGCCCGAGGCGACGACGCGTCCGTTGTCGATGATCGTCAGCCGGTCCGCGAGCTGCTCGGCCTCGTCCATCAGATGTGTCGTGAGCAGTACGCCGACACCGTCGCGGCGCAGGGCGTCGATCAGCTCCCACACCAGCAGCCGGGCCTGGGCGTCGAGCCCGGCGGTCGGTTCGTCGAGGAAGACCAGTTCGGGCCGTCCGACAATGGCGCAGGCCAGGGCCAGTCGCTGCTGCTGCCCACCGGAGAGCCGCCGGTACGGGGTGCGGACGGCAGAGGTCAGGCCGAGGCAATCGAGCAGCCAAGCCGGATCGAGTGGGTCGGCCGAGTACGAGGCGACGAGTTGGAGCATCTCGCCGGCTTTGGAACCGGGGTACGCACCTCCGCCCTGGAGCATGACGCCGATGCGTGGCCTCAGCTGCGCCGACTGTGCGACGGGATCGAGACCCAGGACCCGGACCGAGCCGCTGTCGGGTACGACGAATCCCTCGCACATCTCGACGGTGGTGGTCTTTCCGGCACCGTTGGGGCCCAGCAGCGCGAGAACCTCGCCGGGGCCGATGTTCAGGCTCAGTCCGTCGACGGCACCGACACCGTCGTACGACTTGCGTACGTCGGTCAGTTGTACGACAGGTTGCGTCGCGTCGGACGTCCCGGAGATCACGAGGACTCAGCGTATTCGTCGGTGCTGCGGTCGCGTGCCGGTGGTCCGGTGCGGGAGGGCCACGGCATCCGGTTTCGCGTGAGGAGGTAGAGCACTGCGATGGTCAGGATGGTCATGACTGCGGCCTGCACGATCTGGAACGGCTGGTACTCACTGCCGTTGGGCATGAGGATCACGCTGACCAACGATGAGAAGGCGATGGCAGGACGCCGGAACGAGGGAGTCGTGGCCCACGCTGCCAGCGGAATCACTGCCCACAGCAGGTACCAGGCTGCACCACCGGGAACAAGAGAACAACGGCCCCGAGCGCGACGCCGAGTGCGCCGACCGGATGCAGGCGGCCGCGCAGAACGGCGATCAGCATCCGGACGACGATGATCCCCGCGACAACGCCGGCGATCGGGCGAGTGAGACCCAACACAGCGGTGGTGTGATCGCCGAGGCCCAGCAGCACGCCGACGAATCCGGTGCCCAGACCGAGGATCGTCGGAATCGACATCCAGCTGCGTACCACCCCCGCAGTACCCAGAGTGTTGATCCAGCCGAAGCCGAGCCCACTGCCCAGGCTCACGGCGACTTGGACCGCGACGGCGATCGAGCCGAGCAGGAGCGCCGCGTACATCACGGATCTGAGGGTCCCGCCCCATCGCCTCGACAATGCCATCCCCACGAAGCCGAGCGCGATGAGCGAGGGGATCTTGATCGTGGACGACAGCGCGATCAGGCCTGCTCCGCCGACGAGAAAAGCGATATCGGTGCTGCGTAGAGCACCCGAGTGCTCGATCGCGCGAAGCGCCAGTTCGGTGCCCGCCAGCATGAGCCCGATCATCAGGGCTTCGTTGTGGATACCGGCCACCAGGTGGAACAGCAGCAACGGGTTCGCGGCACCGAGCCACAGCGCCGTTACCGACGCGACCCCGCAGCGTCGGGCGAGACGGGGCAGCGACCAGACGATCAGCGCCACGCCCACCAGCGCGAGCAAGCGATGAAGAAAGATGCCCGCAACGATGTTCTCGCCGGTCAGGTACGTGATTCCGCGCCCCATCCACAGGAACAGCGGACCGTAGGGTGCTGGGGTCTCGCGCCAGATGTTGGGAACCGTTCGGGTCAGGACGTTGTCGGCCCCGAGTGCATCGACCGGACCGACCTCGTACGGGTCGAGTCCGCGTGCGGTGATCTCGCTCTGGGCCAGGTACGAGTAGACGTCACGCGAAAACATCGGCGGTGCCACACTCAACGGCAGGATCCACAGCAGCAGCGTGCGGTCCATCTGGGAACGAGTGAGCCGACGCGGGGTGCCTCCCGATCGCGTGCGTCCCAACGCGAATCTTCCCAACAGCAACCACGCGAGCACCACGATGACGGTTCCGGTCATCGTGACGGTCAGTGCGGTGGTCGCCATCCGGGACGGCAGGCTCAGAAGTCGGACACCTGCGATCGGGTTCTGCAGCACCGGTTGCGCTCCCGCGCCGAGGGCACCGATCGCCATCAGCAAAGCGCCCGCGGCCCCGAAACGGCGGATGTTCCTGAGCTGGTTCGTTTCCGACGGATTCAGCCCCGGTGCTTCCGGCTCGTCTCCGTGCAGGGTGGCGACGCCGCCGCCAGGCGGACTGGACTCGAGCCCGATGACTCGACGCGCGGGGGCCACGACGAACCGGTGGACGAGCGCAGTCGGCGTGGACTTCGATGTGCCGGACACCGAGGGAGACTCGGGACCGCTCGCGGAAGGTGAGCTCTCGAAACTGGGCTCACTGTCGGTCGATGGCACAGTGGGAGCGTAGCGGTGCACTCACGCGGGATCTCCACCGTGCTCGGTGAGCGAGCCGCATAGGGCACCCTTGCTGGACCGGTTACCGCAATTCCGTCACACTGGTGTTGTGAAAACAACCGAGAGTTCGCTCGTGCGTCCGGGAAGTGTCGAGTCATCGGCCTCCGGCGCAGGCGTTTCGTCGGTGCGACCCACGTCGGCCCCCGAGGGGCAGACGCGGAGCGCTGTGGTCACTCTGCTTCTCGAAGAGGGTCCCATCACCGCCTCCGACATCGGTACTCGGCTGGGGTTGAGCGCGGCAGGTGTCCGACGTCACTTGGACGCACTGATCGACGTGGGCGAGGCCCGCATCACCACTCCTGCGGGTGCTCGGCAACGTGGTCGGGGACGACCGGCGAAGCATTTCCAGCTCACCGCGGCCGGGCGTAACCGTCTCGGCCACACCTACGACGATCTTGCCGGTGCCGCCATGCGGCAGCTACGCAAGATCGGTGGAGACGCGGCCATCGAGACATTCGCCCGGCAACGAGTCAACACGATCGTGGCCGACGTGGAGCCGGCGACGGGATCCGATGCGCATGCCGTGGAGGACGCCGCCGACCGAATCGCCGACGCGTTCAGTGCGGCAGGTTTTTCTGCCACCACCCGTCAGGTGGGCAACGGTGTGCAGATCTGCCAGCACCACTGCCCGGTGTCGCACGTCGCCTCCGAGTTTCCGGAGCTGTGCGAGGCAGAGCAGACCGCGTTCGCCGAGATCCTCGGCACGCACGTGCAGCGTTTGGCGACCATCGCCAACGGCAACTGCGCGTGCACGACGCACGTGCCGCTGTCACCGACGCGGCACTCGAACATCGATAGTTCCGACAAGAAGACTCCCGACGCGCAGCCCCGCGTCGGAGAACGCCCACGCCTCCGGAAGGAGCCCGCATGACCGTCACACCAGACCAGGTGACACCCACCGCGCCGCTGACCCAGGACGAGACCATCGCCTCGCTCGGCACCTACGGATACGGCTGGGCCGACTCGGACGTAGCCGGTGAAAGCGCCAAGCGCGGTCTTTCCGAGGCCGTCGTCCGCGACATCTCACAGAAGAAGAGCGAGCCCGAGTGGATGCTCGAGGCGCGCCTCAAGGCGCTCAAGACGTTCGAGCGCAAGCCGATGCCGAACTGGGGTTCCAACCTCGACGGTATCGATTTCGACAACATCAAGTACTTCGTGCGGTCCAGCGAGAAGCAGGCTGCAACGTGGGAAGACCTGCCCGAGGACATCAAGAACACGTACGACAAGCTCGGCATCCCCGAGGCGGAGAAGCAGCGCCTCGTCTCCGGTGTCGCCGCTCAGTACGAGTCCGAGGTCGTCTACCACTCGATCCGTGAGGACCTCGAGGCTCAGGGAGTGTTGTTCCTCGACACCGACACCGCCCTCAAGGAGCAGCCGGAGCTGTTCCGCGAATACTTCGGCACCGTCATCCCCGCAGGCGACAACAAGTTCTCCGCGCTGAACACCGCGGTGTGGTCCGGTGGATCCTTCATCTACATCCCGCCGGGCGTCCACGTGGACATCCCGCTGCAGGCCTACTTCCGGATCAACACCGAGAACATGGGTCAGTTCGAGCGGACGCTGATCATCGTCGACGAGGGCGCATACGTTCACTACGTCGAGGGCTGCACCGCGCCGATCTACAAGTCGGATTCGCTGCACTCCGCCGTGGTGGAGATCATCGTCAAGAAGGGCGGCCGTTGCCGCTACACGACCATCCAGAACTGGTCGAACAACGTCTACAACCTCGTCACCAAGCGCGCCAAGGCCGAGGCAGGCGCAACGATGGAGTGGGTCGACGGCAACATCGGCTCCAAGGTCACCATGAAGTACCCGGCCGTCTGGATGACCGGCGAGTACGCCAAGGGCGAGGTTCTCTCGGTCGCGTTCGCAGGCCCGGACCAGCACCAGGACACCGGCTCGAAGATGCTGCACCTGGCACCGCACACGTCCTCGAACATCGTCAGCAAGTCCGTAGCTCGCGGCGGTGGCCGGACGTCGTACCGCGGTCTGATCCAGATCAACAAGGGAGCGCACGGTTCGCGCTCGACGGTCAAGTGCGACGCGTTGCTCGTCGACACGATCAGTCGTTCCGACACGTACCCGTACGTCGATATCCGTGAGGACGACGTGTCCATGGGCCACGAGGCCACCGTCTCGAAGGTGAGCGACGATCAGTTGTTCTACCTGATGAGCCGCGGCATGACCGAGGACGAGGCCATGGCAATGGTGGTGCGCGGCTTCGTCGAGCCGATCGCTCGCGAACTGCCGATGGAATACGCGCTCGAGCTCAACCGGCTCATCGAGCTGCAGATGGAAGGGTCGGTCGGATAAGTGAACAACCCCCTCACCGGAGTGATGGGTGCCGTGGCATCCGAAAACCCCGAGTCGGCCAAGGAAGACAAGTCGAAGCTCGTCGAGAACAAGGGCGCTCAGTTCACGTCCTACGACGTGAATGCGTTCGAGATCCCGTCCGGCCGTGACGAGCTGTGGCGTTTCACGCCGCTGCGTCGGCTGCGCGGCTTGCACGACGGTTCCGCTGTCGCCGACGGGGCCGCTCAGGTCACCGTCGGCGCCCCGGAATCGGTGGTCGTGGAGACCGTCGGTCGCGACGACGAGCGACTGGGCAAGGCCGGCGTTCCGGCCGATCGTATTGCCGCTCAGGCATTCTCGGCGTTCACCGAGGCCACGATCGTCTCCGTGCCGAACGAGGTCGAGGTGTCCGATCCGATCGAGATCACCGTCGACGGTCCCGGTGTCGACCATGTCGCCTACGGCCACGTGCAGATCCGGCTCGGTACGTTCGCTCGTGCCACCGTCGTGATCGACCAGCGGGGTAGCGGCACGTACGCCGAGAACGTCGAGTTCGTTCTCGGCGACAGCTCGCAGTTGCACGTAGTAGTGATTCAAGACTGGCAATCCGATGCCGTGCACGTCGCAGCACACCATGCACTACTGGGACGCGACGCCGTGCTGCGGCACTACAACGTCAGTCTCGGCGGCGATCTGGTGCGCATCAGCCCGACCGTGCGCTACAGCGCGCCCGGCGGCGACGCGAACCTGCTCGGTGTGTACTTCGCCGACGCAGGCCAGCACCTCGAGCAGCGACTGCTCGTCGACCACTCGGCTCCGCACTGCAAGTCGAACGTGATGTACAAGGGTGCGCTGCAGGGCGAAGTCGGTCCGGGCAAGCACGACGCGCACACCGTCTGGATCGGCGACGTTCTCATCCGCGCCGAGGCCGAGGGCACCGAAACGTACGAGCTCAACCGGAACCTGGTACTCACCGACGGCGCTCGCGCAGACTCGGTGCCGAACCTGGAAATCGAGACCGGCGAGATCGTCGGGGCAGGCCACGCCAGTGCGACCGGCCGCTTCGACGACGAGCAGCTGTTCTACTTGCGCGCTCGCGGCATCTCGGAGGAGGTGGCCCGACGCCTGGTCGTCCGCGGTTTCTTCCACGAGATCATCGACAAGATTCCGGTCCCCGCCGTGCGCGAACGTCTGGACGCTGCCATCGAGACCGAACTCGCCGTCGTCGGCGCGTAGGTCTCACCCGAAACTTTCTCGACTGCACAAAGGAATTTGAAGATGTCCACACTCGAAATCCGCGATCTGCACGTCAGCGTCGCCAACTCCGACTCGACCGCGGAGCCCATCAACATCCTCAAGGGTGTCGACCTCACCGTGAAGTCCGGTGAGACGCACGCGATCATGGGGCCCAACGGTTCCGGCAAGTCCACGCTGTCCTACGCCATCGCAGGCCACCCCAAGTACGCGGTGACCTCCGGCACCATCACCCTCGACGGTGAAGACGTGCTCGAGATGAGCGTCGACGAGCGCGCCCGTGCCGGCCTGTTCCTGGCAATGCAGTACCCGGTGGAGGTGCCCGGCGTCTCGATGTCGAACTTCCTTCGTACCGCCGCCACCGCGGTGCGCGGTGAGGCCCCCAAGCTTCGGCACTGGGTGAAGGAAGCCAAGACCGCCATGAGCGAACTGGAGATCGAGCCCAACTTCCTCGAGCGCAACGTCAACGAAGGCTTCTCCGGTGGCGAGAAGAAGCGTCACGAGATTCTTCAGCTGGGACTGCTCAAGCCTAAGATCGCCATTCTCGACGAGACCGACTCCGGCCTCGATGTCGATGCCCTGCGAGTGGTGTCGGAGGGCGTCAACAAGTACAAGGAGCGCGAAGAAGGTGGAGTGCTGCTGATCACGCACTACACCCGCATTCTGCGCTACATCAAGCCCGATTTCGTGCACGTCTTCGTCAACGGCGAAATCGTGAAGTCCGGCGGAGCAGAGCTGGCCGACGAGCTCGAGGCCAACGGGTACGCCGGCTACTCCCAGGCCGCGACCACCGGAGCATGAGTATGGCTGCACCGGCAGCTGTGGCGGTGGCGGCATCGTTCGATGTCGCCACGGTTCGCCGCGATTTCCCCATCCTCTCGCGCACCGTCCGGGATGGAAAGCCGTTGGTGTACCTCGATTCCGGTGCCACCTCGCAGCGGCCCGTACAGGTACTCGACGCCGAGCGCGAGTTCCTCACCACCTGCAATGCCGCAGTGCACCGCGGGGCGCACCAGCTGGCCGAGGAGGCCACCGACGCATACGAGGGAGCCAGGGCGGCCATCGCGTCGTTCGTCGGGGCCGACGTCGACGAGATCATGTTCACCAAGAACGCGACCGAGTCGCTCAACCTCGTGACGTACGTGCTTGCCGATCAGCGATTCGACCGCCATCTCGGTCCCGGCGACGAGATCGTCGTCACCGAACTCGAGCATCACGCCAATCTCGTTCCGTGGCAGGAGTTGGCAGCTCGAACCGGTGCCACGCTGCGCTGGTACGGCGTCACCGACGACGGTCGAATCGATCTCGATTCGCTCGAGTTGTCCTCTGCCGTCAAGGTTCTCGCGTTCACGCATCAGTCCAACGTGACCGGCGCGGTCGCTCCGGTCGAGGAATTGGTGCGTCGGGCCAGGGCCGTCGGAGCGCTCGTCGTCCTCGACGCATGCCAGTCGGTGCCGCACATGAAGGTCGATTTCCACGCGCTCGACGTCGACTACGCGGCGTTCTCCGGTCACAAGATGCTCGGTCCCTCGGGAGTGGGCGTGCTGTACGGCAAGGCTGCACTCCTCGAGGCGATGCCTCCGTTCATCACCGGCGGTTCGATGATCGAGACCGTCACCATGGAGAAGACGACGTTCGCCGCGCCCCCAAAACGATTCGAGGCCGGGGTTCCGATGACCTCGCAGGTCGTCGGACTCGGCGCAGCCGTGCGGTATCTGGAGAACATCGGTATCGATGTCATCGCCGCTCACGAGAAGACCTTGGTTGCAGCAACTCTTGCCGAGTTCGCAAAGATCGACGGTGTTCGTGTGATCGGGCCGACCGAGAACGTCGACCGTGGTTCGGCAGTGTCGTTCGTGGTCGAAGGTATTCACGCCCACGACCTCGGACAGATTCTGGACGACGAGGGCGTCGCCATTCGCGTCGGGCATCACTGCGCGTGGCCTCTGCATCGTCGATTCGGTGTGGCTGCGACAGCGCGCGCCTCGTTCGCGCTGTACAACACGGTCGAGGAAGTGCAGGTTCTCGCACAGGCGATTCGCCGCGCACAGTCGTTCTTCGGCACCACCGACCACGGCGGGGGAGGTCAGCAGTAGATGCGTATGGAACAGATGTACCAGGAAGTGATCCTCGATCACTACAAGCACCCGCACGGCCGTGGACTGCGCGAGCCCTTCGGCGCAGAGGTACACCACGTCAACCCCACCTGCGGCGACGAGGTGACCCTGCGTGTGCAGATCGAGAACGGCACCGTCGCAGACGTCTCGTACGACGGCCAGGGCTGCTCGATCAGTCAGGCGGCGACATCGGTGCTCACCGATCAGGTGGTCGGGCTGACCGTCGACGAAGCCCTGACGACGGTCGATGCGTTCAGCGAGATGGTGGGCAGTCGAGGTACCGTCGAGGGTGACGAGGATGTCATCGGTGATGGAATCGCATTCGCCGGTGTGGCCAAATACCCGGCCCGCGTGAAGTGCGCCCTGCTGGGCTGGATGGCTTTCAAGGACGCGGTTGTTCAAGTAGTGGACGCAGATTCGACAGCCACGACGGGCGAGACCGCCCAGTCGGCATTTTCCGGAGGACAGCAATCATGACCGAAGCAACAGAGACGACACCAGCCGTGACCACCACGCCGGTGGAACTCACGGCCGACGAGATCAAGGTGCTCGAGGACCTCGAAGAAGCGATGCGCGACGTCGTCGACCCCGAGCTCGGTATCAATGTCGTCGACCTGGGTCTGGTGTACGACATCAAGATCGATGCCGACGACATCGTCACGGTCGACATGACGCTGACGTCGGCGGCGTGCCCGTTGACCGACGTCATCGAGGATCAGGCTCGTGGCGCGCTCGTGCGCAGCGGACTTGCCGCAGACCTCAAGATCAACTGGGTCTGGATGCCGCCGTGGGGCCCGGACAAGATCACCGACGACGGTCGCGAGCAGCTCAGGGCCCTCGGCTTCACCGTCTGACGTACGGACGAGTCGGCCCGCTCACGCGCCTTTGGCTTCGTCAGCCTTGGAGTCGGCGGACTTGGCTGAGGTCGACTTCTTGGCCGCTGCCTTCTTGGCCGGGGCCTTCTTTGCCGCTGCTTTCTTGGCGGGTGCCTTCTTCGCCGGAGCCGATGCGGCGGACCCCGACTTCGCGTTCTTTCCTGCCGCCTCGACGCTCCGCTGCAAGGCCGCCACGAGATCCACGACCTCGGCATCCTCACCGTCGTCTTCTTTGTCCTTCTCGGTGTGGATGACCTTCTCGCCGCCGTTGGCGAGCGTCTCGTCGATCAGCTTGCGCAGTTCGGTCTGGTAATCGTCGGTGTACTCGGTGGGATCGAATTCCGAGGACATGCTTTCCACCAGCGACGTCGCCATCTTCACTTCCTGCGGGCGCGCGGACGGAGCATCCTCGAGCGAAGGAAATTCTGCGGCCCTGACTTCGTCCGGCCACAGCAGTGTCTGGATCACCAACACGTCGTCGCGCACGCGCAATGCAGCCAGACGGGTCTTCTGTCGCAGAGTGAAGTGCACCAGTGCGGTGCGTTCTGTTTCCTCGAGCGTCTCCCGAAGCAGAACGTAAGCCTTCGGCGACGCGGAGTCCGGTTCGAGGAAGTAGCTCTTGTCGTAGAGGATCGGATCGATCTGCTCGGTCGGCACGAATTCGAGAACCGGAATTTCGTGCTTCTCCGCCGCAGGGAGCTTGTCGAAGTCGTCGTCGGTGAGAATGACGCGTTCGCCGTCGGGGGAGTCGTACGCCTTGTCGATATCGGCGAACTGAACCGACTTGCCGCATTCCTGACAGATCCGGTCGTACTTGATTCGACCGCCGTCCTTCGCGTGCACTTGATGGAACCGAATGTCGTGCTGCTCGGTGGCCGAATAGACCTTCACCGGAACATTGACCAGTCCGAAGGCGATCGAGCCCTTCCAAATGCTGCGCATCTGTCCATGATCGCCGACCGGGCGCCCGTGTGTCGACCGTTGGCGAGAAAACTCAGCCGCGGCCCGGAGTGCGCGCTATCGTGCGCGCGATCGCGAGCCTGGCGGACGCCGGGAGCGTCGGAAACATTTTCAGCATCGCGGTCATCGTCCCGAGCGCGTCGTCATGGCCGGACAGGTACGAACGCTGCAGTTCGACCGGGAGCGAGAAGAAGCTGGAGAAGAACTGGGGGACCATCTCGGGTTCGAGTGCCAGTGCCGTGCGCAGGCCGAGGTTGCGAAGCTTCTGGACCGTCCAGACGTGCACCGGTCGGTTCGGGCCCGATCGACCGCCGCCTCGAAATCTCTCGACGAGGTGATCCGCCGACGCCAGCGACGCCGCGACGCTGTATCCCGTGGCGGGATGCATCAGATTCGACCGGGAACCGAACAGCACCGGTCCGCCTCGCCCGGTGTGAAGCAGCGATCGAGGCGGCGGTTCGACCGAGAACCGCACTCGCTCGACGTCCTCGTGGCCGGTCGGTTCCAGATTCCGGTGGGTGAGACGGTGGTGCAGCCGCGATCGAAGAATGGCGAGTTCGAGCGGTGGTCGGCCGACCAGACAGGTCTCTTCGAGCAGGATCCGATCCTCGTCGAGCGCCACGGCGTACAGAAAACTCGGGGCTTCACCTGAGCGAGCGCCGTTGTCGGTACGCCAGTCCATGAACCAGGCGTCGGATCCTTCGAGTATCGGCTCGGCGCGGTGCCGTTCGACGACGATGCCGTATGCCGTCTGCTGTGCCAGGTCGCGCGAATCGAGCGTGCCCCGGGCGTCGACGACGTGACGGGCATCGACGATGGTGCCGTCGGCGGTCGTCACGCGGGAACCGGTGACGTCCACTGCCGTCCCGGCCAGCACTCGCACGCGGTCGAGGGACAAGGTCGCTTGCAGTGCAGGTGTGTCCAGCACGCAGTACGTCCGGTCGATGATCCGATGGCGATCTGTCCATACCGCCGGCTTCTGCGCAGTCGAGGCAACGGCGGTCTGTGGCAACCACGACGGCAACTCGTCGGCCCAGGCGGAATACGTCGGTGTCCAGGTGCGCGACGGGTGTGGATCGAGTGCAACCACATCGAGTCCGGCCTCGGCACATCGATGGGCGACCGCCCGCCCCGCGGGACCGAGTCCGACCACCGCGACGTCGGCCGAGAAATCGTTCACATTCCGCCGGTGGCGAGCAAACCACCGTCCACGCGCACGGTCTCGCCGGTGATCCAGGAGGACGCGTCCGACACCAGGAAGGCCACCAGGGCCGCTACGTCCTCCGGGTTTCCGAGGCGCTTCATCGGGTAGCCGGCCGCCGCGGCGTCTTCTCCGTTGGCGACGAGAGCCTCGGCGAACTTCGTCTTCACCACGCCCGGTGCCACGGCATTGACGCGAATCTTCGGACCAAGCTGCCAGGCGAGTTCCTCGGTGAGGCGAATCAGAGCAGCTTTGGATGCGCCGTACGCGGCGATCACGCCGGTGGAGCGGATGCCTGCCACGCTGGCGATGTTGACGATCGCGCCGCCGTGCTCGCCCATCCAGGCATGGAACGCCTGTTGGACGAAGCCGAGAGTACCCACGACGTTCGTGTCGAAGATCTTGCTCACGCCCGCCAGGTCGGCATCCATCAGCGAGCCGTAGACGGGATTGATGCCGGTGTTGTTGACCAGGATGTCCAGTGAACCGAAGGTCTCCACGGTGCTCGCCACCGCGGTGCGCCGGTGTTCCGGGTCGCCGGCATTACCGTCGATCGCGAGCACGGAATCGCCGAGTTCCGCTGCCGCCGCAACGAGAGGTTCGCGCTTGCGCGCAGTGATGGCGACGTTCGCGCCGCGCGCGAGCAGTTCCGCGGCGATGGCCTTGCCGATGCCTCGGCTGCTGCCGGTGACGAGTGCGGTGCGCCCGGTGAGGTCGGGGATCGGCGCGCTGGAAGAGCTGACTGTTTCGGGAGCGTCGGTCATCGATCAGACGTTACCGGTGTCACCGTCGTTCCTGGGTGAGGGCACGTGAATGCTGAGCTAAAATGGGGGTTTGCTGTGCCGTTAGCGGCGCACATCGAGTTCGCCCGTCGGTCGACGGGCAACGATATTGTTCGGCAATCGCTAGGAGCTCACGCGTGATCACCGCCACCGACCTGGAAGTTCGTGCCGGTGTGCGGACCCTTCTGTCCACCGAGGGGCCCGCGCTCCGTGTACAGGCAGGCGACCGCATCGGGTTGGTGGGTCGCAACGGTGCAGGCAAGACCACCACTCTGCGCATCCTGGCAGGCGAAGGCGAGCCCTACGCGGGTGAGGTCGTGCGCACCGGAGAGCTCGGCTACCTTCCGCAGGATCCCAAGGAAGGCGACCTCGACGTGCTGGCCAAGGATCGAGTGCTCTCGGCCCGGGGCCTGGACACCCTCCTGCACAAGATGGAAAAGCAGCAGGCACTGATGGCCGAAGTGGCCGACGAGGCGCTGCTCGACAAGGCCGTCCGCAAGTACGGCGAACTCGAAGAGCGTTTCGCCTCGCTCGGCGGCTACGAAGCCGAGAGCGAAGCAGCCCGCATCTGCAACAGTCTCGGCCTGGCCGACCGCATCCTCGGCCAACCGCTACGGACCCTGTCCGGTGGCCAGCGCCGACGCGTCGAACTGGCTCGGATTCTGTTCGCCGCGTCCGACGGCAGCGGCGGACGATCGAACACCACATTGCTGCTCGACGAGCCCACCAACCACCTCGACGCCGATTCCATCACCTGGTTGCGGGGATTCCTGCAGAACCACGAGGGCGGACTCATTGTGATCAGTCACGATGTCGAACTGCTCGGAGACGTGGTGAACAGGGTGTGGTTCCTCGACGCCGTGCGCGGCGAAGCCGACATCTACAACATGAACTGGAAGAAGTACCTCGACGCGCGCGCCACGGACGAGCAGCGCCGCCGCCGTGAGCGCGCCAACGCGGAGAAGAAAGCCGGGGCACTGCGCGTGCAGGCCGCCAAGATGGGGGCCAAGGCAACGAAAGCCGTTGCAGCACAGAATATGGCGAAGCGTGCGGACAAGCTGCTCGCCAACCTCGACGCCGAACGTGTGTCCGACAAGGTGGCGCACATCCGTTTCCCCGAACCCGCACCGTGCGGCAAAACACCGCTGATGGCGAAGAACCTGACCAAGATGTACGGATCGCTGGAAATCTTCGCCGGCGTCGACCTCGCCATCGACCGGGGTAGCCGTGTCGTGGTGCTCGGGCTCAACGGTGCAGGCAAGACGACGCTGCTGCGGATCCTCGCCGGAACCGAGAAGGCCGACACCGGCGAGATCGAACCCGGCCACGGCATGCGCGTCGGATATTTCGCACAGGAACACGACACACTCGACGACCACGCGTCTGTCTGGGAGAACATCCGGCACGCGGCACCCGACACCGGCGAGCAGGAACTGCGGTCGCTGCTCGGAGCTTCATGTTCACCGGACCCCAGCTCGACCAGCCTGCAGGAACGTTGTCCGGTGGTGAGAAGACCCGCCTGGCACTCGCCGGGTTGGTCTCCTCCGCGGCAAACGTGCTGCTGCTCGACGAACCGACGAACAACCTCGACCCGATCTCCCGTGAGCAGGTTCTCGACGCGCTCCGCAGCTACAAGGGTGCCGTCGTACTGGTGACCCACGATCCCGGTGCCGCCGAAGCGCTCTCACCCGAACGAGTGATTCTGCTCCCCGACGGCACCGAGGACCACTGGTCGCAGGAATACCTGGAACTGATCCAGCTCGCCTAGTGGGTCGAGGTCAGTCCTGCCGCCGGACCGATTCCTCGACCAGATCCAGGATCGCTGCGAGGTTCGACCGGCCGTGGCCGGACGCGATGCGGGCCACCAGTCCGTCCAGCACGAGATCGAGGTAGTCGGCGAGGACGTCGTTGGGTACGTCGTCGCGCAGTCTTCCTGCGGTCTTCTGACGCTCGAGTCGTCCGAGTGTCGCGTCGGTCAGCTCAGCAGACCGTTCGGCCCAGCTGGTCCGGAAGTCCGCGTCGGTGCGCAATCGTCGGGTGATCTCGAGCCGCGTTCCGAGCCACTCGAATTGTTCGGGTTGCGCAAGCATGTCTCGCATCACCTGCACCAGACCCTGGGTGGAAGCGACCTCGGCCATGCGTCGGGCATCTTCCTGCGCCAGCGCGAGGAAGAGTCCGTCCTTGTCCTTGAAGTGGTGGAATATGGCTCCGCGCGACAGGCCGGTGGCCTCTTCGAGACGCCGTACTGTCGCGCCCTCGTAACCGAACTCGCCGAAGCACTTACGCGCGCCGTCGAGAATTTCGCTTCGACGGGCGGCCAGGTGGTCTTCGCTGACCTTGGGCACGTGTGGGTTTCCTACTTTCGATGAGGGCCTCGACCGATACGGCGATGGGCCCGGAAACACGTTGTCGGTTCCGGGCCCATCGCCGTTCGAGGCATACGTCAGACGACGCGCACTCAGCCTCTGATCATGTTGCGCAGCACGTACTGCAGGATGCCGCCGTTGCGGTAGTAGTCCGCTTCACCCGGGGTGTCGATGCGAACCACGGCCTCGAATTCGACCTTGGAGCCGTCTTCCTTGGTGGCGATGACGGTCATCGTCTTCGGGGTGGTGCCCTCGTTCAGCTTCGCGACTCCGACGATGTCGAAGGTCTCGGTGCCGTCCAGCTTGAGCGACGATGCGCTCTCACCGGCCGGGAACTGCAGGGGAACGACGCCCATGCCGATGAGGTTGGAGCGGTGGATGCGCTCGAACGACTCGGTGATGACGGCCTTGACGCCGAGGAGCGAGGTGCCCTTGGCCGCCCAGTCGCGCGAGGAGCCGCTGCCGTACTCCTTGCCGCCCAGCACGACCAGCGGAATGCCGGCCTTCTGGTAGTTCTGCGACGCGTCGTAGATGAAGGACTGCGGTCCACCGTCCTGCGTGAAGTCGCGGGTGTAGCCGCCCGAGACGTCGTCGAGGAGCTGGTTCTTGAGGCGAATGTTCGCGAACGTTCCGCGAATCATGACCTCGTGGTTTCCGCGACGCGAACCGAGCGAGTTGTAGTCCTTGCGCTCGACACCGTGCGAATCCAGGTACTGCGCGGCAGGCGTACCTGCCTTGATGGGTCCGGCCGGGCTGATGTGGTCGGTGGTGACCGAATCGCCGAGCAGAGCCAACACGCGTGCACCGGTGATGTCCTCGACAGGTGCCGGGTCCATCGTCATGCCGTCGAAGTACGGAGGCTTACGCACGTAGGTGGACTTGGGATCCCACTCGAACGTGTCGCCCTCGGGGGTCGACAGGTTCTGCCAGCGGCTGTCACCGGCGAAGATGGTCTCGTAGGACTTGCTGAACATGTCGCGGCTGATCGAGGACTGGATGGTCGATTCGATCTCCTCGGCGGACGGCCAGATGTCCTTGAGGAACACGGGGTTGCCCTCGTGATCCTCGCCGAGAGCGTCGGTCTCGAAATCGAAGTCCATCGTGCCCGCCAGGCCGTAGGCGATGACCAGCGGCGGCGACGCCAAGTAGTTCATCTTCACGTCGGGGGAGATGCGGCCTTCGAAGTTGCGGTTGCCCGACAGCACTGCGGTGACCGAGAGGTCGTTGTCGTTGATCGCCTTCGAGATCGGCTCGAGCAGCGGACCGGTGTTACCGATACACGTGGTGCAGCCGTAACCGCCGAGGTAGTAGCCGAGCTTCTCGAGGTACGGCCACAGGCCGGCCTTCTCGTAGTAGTCGGTGACGACCTGCGAGCCGGGAGCCATGTTGGTCTTGACCCAGGGCTTGGTGGACAGCCCCTTCTCCACGGCATTGCGGGCGAGCAGTGCTGCGCCGAGCATGACCGACGGGTTCGAGGTGTTGGTGCAGGAGGTGATTCCCGCAACCACGACGGCACCGTGATCGAGCACGAATTCGCCTGCCTCGTCCGTGGTGACGCGGATCGGCTTGCTCGGACGACCCTCGGAACCGTATGCGGCAGAACGTACGTCGACCGAATCTTCCTCGGCGAAGCTCAGCGAAGCGGAGTCGCTGGCCGGGAACGATTCGTCGAGGGCCTCGTCGAGCTTGCTGTCACCCTCGTGCTTGGGGTGGTTCTCCTCGACGTAGTTGTGGATGTCCTTGCGGAACGCAACCTTGGACTCGGACAACAGGATTCGGTCCTGCGGACGCTTCGGGCCCGCGATGGACGGAACGACCGAGTTGAGGTCGAGCTCGATGTACTCGGAGTACACGGCCTCGTTCTTCGGGTCGTGCCACATGCCCTGTTCCTTGGCGTACGCCTCGACGAGCGCGAGCTGCTCGTCGCTGCGGCCGGTGAGGCGCAGGTAGTTGATGGTTTCCTCGTCGATCGGGAAGATCGCTGCGGTGGAACCGAACTCGGGGCTCATGTTGCCCAGGGTGGCGCGGTTCGCGAGCGGAACCTCCGCCACGCCCTCGCCGTAGAACTCGACGAACTTGCCGACGACACCGTGCTTGCGCAGCATCTCGGTTGCGGTCAGCACCACGTCGGTCGCGGTGACGCCGGGCTGGATCTCACCGGAGAGCTTGAAACCGACGACGCGGGGGATGAGCATCGAGACGGGCTGGCCGAGCATGGCCGCCTCCGCTTCGATACCGCCGACGCCCCAGCCCAACACACCGAGGCCGTTGACCATCGTGGTGTGCGAGTCGGTGCCGACGCAGGTGTCGGGGTAGGCCTGGCCCTTGCGGGTCATGATCGTCGGTGCGAGGTACTCGATGTTGACCTGGTGCACGATGCCCATGCCCGGGGGGACGACCTTGAAGTCGTCGAACGCGCCCTGTCCCCAGCGCAGGAACTGGTAACGCTCGCCGTTGCGCTCGTACTCGAGGTCGACGTTGCGCTCGAGAGCGTCGGCGCGGCCGAAGACGTCGAGGATGACCGAGTGGTCGATGACCATGTCGGCGGGGGAGAGGGGGTTGACCTTGTTGGGGTCGCCGCCCAGGGTGGTGACGGCTTCACGCATCGTGGCGAGGTCGACGATGCAGGGAACACCGGTGAAGTCCTGCATGATGACGCGTGCAGGGGTGAACTGGATTTCGAAGCTCGGCTCCGCGGACGGATCCCACGAGGCAATCGAACGAATGTGGTCGGCGGTGATATTGGCACCGTCCTCGGTGCGAAGGAGGTTCTCCGCGAGGACCTTCAGTGCGTAGGGCAACTTCTCGGCACCGGGCAAAGCCGACAGTCGGAAGATCTCGTACGAGTTCTCTCCGACTTCGAGGGTGCCCTTTGCACCGAATGAATCATTACTTGCGGTCACTTCAGCTCCACTCGTCTATGAGGCACACCGCCGACGGGGCTGTGTCGACGGTTGAAGCGAGGCGCTGACTGCGGGCCTCGGCCTCGAATCTCGGGAGTGAGAGTTCGAGGCGGACGCACGGTCAGTGTCTCGATGGAAGTCTAACAGTACGCTTGTCCTGTGAAAACCTGCGGTCGGGTTCTCGGTGGGTGTCGAGAGACCGATCCACACGACGATCCTCACGTAGTGCTCCCGGCTGCGCAATGAAGGGCGACCTCAGTAGTTGCGCCGGACCTGCGGGCCTACCAGGTACGGGCGTGGCGGTGACGTAGGGTTCGACCCGACTGGTTCCTACCGACTGGACGAGAGATGCCTGAGCCGATTCACGCCGTTTCCCCACTTGCCACCGATATTCCGGCAGGTCTGGACGTCGACAGCATCGTCGCCACGGTCCGCGAGTCCGGCGTCAGTGCCCCCGCCGACGAGGAAGCCGGGTTGTCCGCTGCCGTCGCGCGCGCCGAGGACCACGCATCGATCTGAGCATCGTGATCGTGCCGACCGAACCTCGTCACGACTCGCAACTTCGAGATCTCGCCACCGCTGTCGGAGCACGCGAGGGCGGCACGGTTCTCGTGCTCAGCCCCGGGCAGGTGGGCACGTTCAGCGACTCGATCAGTCGGGTGACCCTCGAAGCAGGCCAGGACCGTACCTACACCGGCAACCACATCGTCGCTGCCGACAACTTCGTCGACACCCTCGTCGAGGATCAGACACCGTGGGGTCTGCTCACGGGCGGTCTGGTCGTCGTGGTCGCCGCGGTCGCGGCCTTGACTGCTGTCGTCAAGGTCCGCCGATATCGCTCTCGTGCGGAGACGAACGACCGCGCGCACAGCGAGTCCGTCGCCGACTGAGCACGCTCGTCCGAGTGTCGTTCGACTGACCGACGCCCACACCGTTCGACCCGGTCCCGATCATGGCCGTGAGGTCGTCCGAAAAAGTCGGAAAAATTGTTTCCGGTAAACCCCGAGTTCACGGCGTTGTGCCTGGTCGAATTACCAATGTGTCATTTGTGACTGGAGTTTCTTTAGGGTGCGAAGTGTCGTACGGTGCCATTGGCACTGCTGGGGAAGGAGTGTCGCAGAAGGCGGTTGTCATCCGTGGGGAACTCGGGAGGCCACTGCTTCGGGTGTGACTGACGTGGTTCGCACCTGTCGTATCGCTGCGTGTTTCTTTCCCGCCCGGCGAGAACGCTCACCGTCACCTGCGATCGGGGTGGAGGACGGAGAGCACCTCGACGGCACGACGGTTCGACGCGAACCCGAGTGAAAGCCGGACCCGAGGGAGACATTTGTGAGCCGACGTCAAGTCCGCGGAACTCACCGCCGTGCACTCGTCCGTACCCGATTCGTGCTGGTGGGCGCAGGCCTCGTTCTCGCGTTGATGGCGACGCTTCCCGGGGTTGCCGCCGCGGTACCACCGCCACCGCCCAACCCGTCGGACACCGACATCGCCGCCGCGGGCAGCGCCGTCGATTCGAGCCTGGGCCAGGTCGGTCAGCTGATCGACGCGATCGCCTCGGCAAACCAGCAGCTCGCCCAACTCGACGACGAGGTCGCGTCGAAGCGAGAAGGCGTCAACAAGGCCCTGGTCGATCTGCAGAACGCACGTGACGCAGCCGATGTCGCTGCCGCAATCGTCGGCGCCGCGCAGCAGGCTCTCGCCGATGCAGGCACCCAGATCCAGGCAGCCCAGGCCAAGTTCGACGAGTTCGCCAAATCCAGCTACACCCAGGGCTCGGGCGTCGCCTCGATGCGTCGTC
>NZ_BAOX01000023.1:0-33386 GCF_000813105.1 Rhodococcus sp. BS-15
TTCGCGGCTCCCGCGGTCGTTGACCGCCGCGGTGGTCGGTGCGTCCCTCGCGCTCGCCGGCGGTGTCGCGCAGGCGGTTACGCGAAACCCGCTGGCCGATCCGTACCTGCTCGGCGTGTCCTCGGGTGCAGGTTTCGGTGTCGTGATAGTAATGACGCTCGGCATCGGTGCGGGTGCACTCGGCGCGTTCACCGTGCCTGCGGCTGCGTTCGTCGGTGCGCTGATCCCGTTGTTCCTGGCGCTCGCGATCGGCGGTCGATACCCACACTCGACGGCGATCGTCCTCGTCGGTGTCGCGGTGGGCAGCGTGTTCACCGCTCTCATCACCTTGACGCTGCTCGTGTTCGCGGACGAGCGAAGCCTGAGCGGTGTACTGCATTGGCTCGCCGGTGGTTTCGGTGATGCCCGCTGGTCGACTCTCGTGT
The DNA here is from genome assembly GCF_000813105.1 of Rhodococcus sp. BS-15. Classification (NCBI taxonomy): domain Bacteria; kingdom Bacillati; phylum Actinomycetota; class Actinomycetes; order Mycobacteriales; family Nocardiaceae; genus Rhodococcus; species Rhodococcus sp. BS-15. The sequence continues at coordinate 426 of NZ_BAOX01000023.1, forward strand.
TCCCCGTACTGGCGTTGATCGGTGTGGGACTACTCGTCTCGATCAGCGCGCCCAGGATGGACCTGCTCAAAACAGGTGACGACGGAGCGGCCGCGCTGGGGATGAACGTACGCCGGTTCCGGATGATGCAACTGCTGGCCATCTCCCTGCTGGCGGGTGCAGCGGTATCGGTCAGTGGCGGAATCGGATTCGTAGGCCTGCTGGTGCCGCACCTCGCCGGATACGTCGTCGGCTCCCGTGCGGTCAGGCTGCTGCCCGTGGCGGCGTTGTTCGGTGCGATAGCCCTCGTCGGTGCCGACACGCTCGCACGCTCGATCACGCAGAGCACCGAGGTTCCGGTAGGAGTGATCACCGCGCTCGTCGGCGCACCGATCTTCGTGTTCATGCTGTATCGCCGCTACGCACGGGAGATCTGATGCGGCTGTCCGTGCGGGAGTTGTCCACGCGATTCGGGTCGCGAGAGGTACTGCGCAGTGTGAACTTCGACGTTGCTCCCGGTGAGGTGCTCGGTCTCGTCGGCCCGAACGGGTCCGGGAAGACGACAGCACTGCGGTGTTGCTATCGAGCTCTGACTCCCTCTGCCGGAACAGTTCTCGTCGACGGCGTCGATGCGCACACCATGAAGCGATCGGAGCTGTCGCGGACTGTCGGCGTCGGAACCCAGGAGCCGCAGGCATCGGTGGGTCTGACCGTCCGCGAATCCGTAGCGCTCGGCCGCGTGCCGCACCGCGGTTGGTTCGACCGCCCCACCTCGTCCGACGACGACATCGTCACCGCAAGTATGGACCGCGTCGATCTGCTCGCGTTGGGGAATCGCGACGTCGGGTCGCTCTCCGGCGGTGAGCGGCAGCGGGTGTCCATCGCGCGCGCCCTGGCGCAGCGGCCGCAGATACTGTTGCTCGACGAGCCGACCAACCATCTCGACCTACGGCAGCAGTTGATCGTGATGAATGCGGTTCGCGACCTGGCCGCGGACGGGTTGGCCATCGTCGTGACCGTGCATGATCTGCGGCTGGCGGTGCAGTATTGCCACAGTCTGGCTGTCCTGGACGGTGGAGCCGTGGTGGCGTTGGGACCGACCACCGATGTTCTCGACGATCGGTTGCTCGCCGACGTGTTCGGCATTCGCGCGACCGTCCGCACAGGACCGCCGCCCACCATCGACATTCACGGGTTGGCATGAACATCTACGCGCTTGCAGCGCAGCGAGTTCCGAGTGTGCAGCAGTACCTCGACGGGCCGTTCGATCTCGGTGCGACGGTCATGCTCGACGGCGAGTGGTTGCGGGCGCGAGTCGACGACACCGGCCGCCGGTGGCAGTGCACCGACGCGCGAGTCAACGCGACACTGTGGTGGTATTCGGCCAGCTCGACGATCGTGTTCGTTGCCATCGCCGCAGCGATGGTCACGGGTGAGTCGGCAGATCCACGACTGGACGGTGCGCGTTGCTTCCTGCGGCCGGACGGATACCTGGGCGCAACGGTGTCGGACAGAGTTATCGAGGTCTCGGCATTGCCCGAGGCACTGACCGAGACGTTCACCGGCATCGTCGACGCGTTGTCGGCGGCGTCGGGGGCGCGCAGGCAAGCGCTGTGGGCAATCGCCTCGGATTCGATCGCCAATCGAAGCGTGGATGTTGCTGTGGCGCTGGGTGATCAGGCACTCGGCAGCGACTTCGCAGCGTGGCTGATCGGGGAGATGGCCGCTACGCTTCCGAAGCCGCGCTTCGTCGACGTCGGTGGACGACGCTTCACGCAGCGTTGCTCGTGCTGCCTGCTCTACGAGACGGGCGGAGCAGACAAGTGCACCAGCTGCCCGCGTCGATCGCCGTCGGACAGGTTGCGGGGTCTCGAGGCCGCCGCGCGGCACTAGCTACTGCGCGACATCCGATGGCGCAGCAGCAGATACACCGCGCGACGCATGAACGACGTCATCAGCGCCTTGGCGTTGCCGATGCGAACGTCGTTGTCGGACAACAGGCTCGGGTCACTGGCCTGCAACGAGCGGTGGAAGTCCGCGGCCTGACGTGCCTGCTGTGTCGCCAGCTCCACGCTCCACTGCCCCGAGTTGATGCGGAACGACGCCAATGGCTGTGGGATGGCCACGATATCGCCGCGAAGGGCGACTGCAATGAAGGTGGCCTGGTCGATCAGGTAGGGATGACTGTTGTCCCACAGTCCGATCTCGCGGAGTTCCGCGAGCTTCATCATGACGCCGCCGGGTTCGCCGAAGATGTTGGCACCGGCCCGAACTGCGGTTCGGGCGGCGACTCTGCCCGAGACCGTGCCGTGGAGTCCGCCGAGCCCGCGGGCGGCGATGACGGTCTTGCCGTAGGCGTCGATCAGTGTCCGCTGCGAGGCGACCAGAACGGCGGACGGGTTGTCGTCGAACGCCTGCACCTGGATGGCCAACGCGGTGGGCGCGATGGTGTCGTCGCCGCACACGAGTTTGATCAATTCTCCTGTGGCCTCGGTGGTCACGCGATTCCAGTTGGCTTGCGCGCCGCCACCGGTCGGGGTGGTCATGAGACGAATGCGTGGGTCGTCGTACTTCTGTGCGACGGCGAGGGTTCCGTCGGTCGACGAATGGTCGGCGATGACCAGCTCGAAGTCCGTGAACGTCTGGGCGAGAATCGAATCGATGGTCTCGGCCAGATACTCGGCGTTGTTGTACGCGGGGACGACTACGGAAACACGGGGCGTCATGATGTGGGGGCCTGGCTCTTTCTGCGGAACGAGAAGTCGCGGTAGCCGAAGAAGCTGACGACTGCCATCACTGCTGTGACGACCAATTGTGAAGGAATGGGCGGGAAGTGGAAGACGGACACGGCGATCGTCATCAGAGAGATGTTGGCGACGAACGCGCCGAAGTTCACGACGAAGAACCGCATCAGGTCGCGTAGGAAGTGCCCCCGCACACGGAACACCAGGTAGCGGTACATCGCGAACGCGCACAGCACGTTGCAGAGATAGCCGAGCACGATCGCGGCGTGGTAGCCGTACTGCTCACCGATCAACAACTGCCACAGGATGAACCATGCAGTACCCAATGCGGTGTTGACGCCGCCGACGAGCAGGAACGCGATCTTCTGATTCTTGACGATGCGCATCAGCGGCCCCGGCGCGCCGTTCATGCCGGCCGGGGGTGCAGGGGTCTGTGGTTCGGTCATCGACCGGCCCCCAATGCCTGACGCGTCGCGAACAGGGTGGAGGCGATGCCTGCGGGCAACGTTCGGTGCGTTCGGCGATCGATCTGCGGCCAGACCGTCGACCGCAGCCGTAGATCGCGACCTTGGAACACCGCGAGTGGGGACGCGGCCAGCACCACGTTCGGTCGGCGGCGGAACACCGTCCGGCACGCTCCGAGTATCGAGCCGATGGTGACGGCCTCACCGGAGGCGAAGATCTTGATCGTCGGCGAGAGTCGTCGCGTGGCCGACATCGCGAGGGTGTCGGCAACCATCTCGGCCGCGTCGGACACGTACAGGTAGTCGCGCAACGTGTCCATCGGCACGTAGATGGATACGGGTGAGGCCATGAGGTATCCGCGGCACAAGTGCGAGATGAGGCCCTGCGGTTTCGCGAGGTTCTGCCCCGGCCCGTACAGATTCGCGAACCGACCGATGGCCACATTGATGCCGGTGCGTTCACCGAACTCGGTCGCGATGGCCTCGGACTGCAGCTTCGCGAAGCCGTAGTCGCCCAACGGAACCGGGTGCGTTCCCTCGTGATGCGGGGCTCCGCTCGCGCCCGCGTAGACGCCACCGGCGGACGATGCCAGGAACACGGTTCCGGTGCCCGCGCGGTCGGCGGCGACAGCTCGATGCGCGCCAGGACGGTTCGGATCAAACCGTTCTCTTCGGCGAACTGCGCTGCGCTGGTTCCGTTCACACCCGCGCCCGCGGCCCAGATCACGTTCCAGGTACCGCCGGCGAAAGAGTCGAAGAATTCCGAACAGCGCTGCAGCAGGGCCTGTTCGGCAGAGGCTGTGTCCGCCCACGGGATGGTGCTGGTGTGCACCCGATGTCCGCGACGTCCGGCCTCCCTGGTCACCGCAGCGCCGAGTAGTCCGCCGCTGCCGACGATCCACGTGTGCGTCGCGGTCACGCCGGCGGTTCAGGTTCGGTCGATGGCGCGGTACGACCGAGCGGGCCGTTCCCCGGATCGGTGACGATCAGGTACGGCGGTTTGCCCATGGCGGTCTTGACGTTGACGCCCACGTACTCGGCCACCACACCGAGGGAGAACAGTGTTGCCCCGAAGCCGAACAACAGAATCACCATCGTCGACGCCCAGCCCTGCACCTCGGATCCTGGATCGAACGCGAAGTAGGACACCAGCACGTAGGCCACCAGAATCAGGCCGAGTACCGCGAAGGCGATGCCGATGAAGCTGACCAGCCGCAGGCCCTTGGTACCGCTCGAGAGCACCATCCGCCAGAAGTGCGAGAGCAAGGTGCGCAGACGGTAGCCCGATCGACGGTCCACCTCTTCGCGCAGCGCCACCGGGCTGGTCGTGACGTCGCCCGCGATCCACCCGAGTGCGATGTCCAGGTACGCCTCGGAACCGGCGTAGGCGGCGACGGATCGACCGACCTCACCGAGCACCAGGCGGTAGCTCTGATAGTCGACGGTGTTGTCCCCGGCCAGGGCCTTGGCGATCAACCATTTCGCGCCGCGAGAGGCGGTATTGCGCCACAGTCCATGCGGTGCGACGTTGGTCGGCTTGGCGTAGACGACGGTGGACTGCTGGTCGAGGGCGGTGTCGAGCATGCCGCCGATGGCCGCCGGGTCGTGCTGGCCGTCCTCGTCCATAGTGACGATCCACTCGCCGCCGCTGGACGCCATGCCGGCGAGAGTGGCGGGGTGCTGACCGAAATTGCGGCTCAGCCACACACCGCGAACGAAGGTATGCGCAGCGGTCAGTCGCCTGATCACCGCAGCGGAGTCGTCGGGTCCGTGATCGAAGACGAGCAGAACTTCCTCGACGATCATCGGACGCCCGGCGGGGGTATGAGTCACCTGCGTCAACGGAAGAATCTCGTCCATCAACGCACTGAGCGTCCGTTCACCCTGGTAGACCGGCACCACGATGGAAATGCGGTGCGGATCAGCAGCAGAATCGTCGGACATCACGAGGGCCAACCCTATCTGGGTCGTTCCGCAGGCTCCACTCCCGTGCCTAACCGCTCTTGGCGTCACCATCGAACTCCGGCGGGGCAGGGCTTCTGCGTCGTCGCACATCGAGCACCACCAGACCGACCAGCAGCATCACCCCGCCCGCCATCGCGGCCAGTCCGAGACGTTCGCCGGGCGGCCTGAAGGTGATGTGCAGATCTGCGTTCTCGGTGCCGGGCGGCAGGTCGACGTAGAGGAAGATGTCGGCCAACCCCTTCGTCTGCAACTCTTCACCGTTCAGTGTCGCGGTGTAACCGGGCCAAGCCAGACGCGAGAACACGACGCTGCCGCCGTTCGGTGCGCTGACGTCGACGTGCTCCGAGTCCGCATCGGACGATCGGGGTTCTGCTGTGGCGTTCACGGTCGCGACGACGCGTCCCGACGTGGCGGGAATCAACCCGTCGACGCGTTCGAGGACGTAGATCTGGCGAGCGGACTCGGGCGTGGGAGCGGTCACCCACTGCCAGCCTGCGGGTGCGGGCCGGGAGTTCGCGAGCGGATACTGGTTCTTCTGCAGCACGATTCGGTCGAGTTGCATCAGGTCTGCGTAGGTCCTGCCGGTGTACGGCTCGATCTCGAAGACTCGCTGGAAGGCGTCCGTGCAGGTCGATCCCTCGTGCTCGAAGCACAGCAGGTTGGCGAAGTCGAGATAGCCGACGGGGGTGTAGGCGTTGACGTAGTCCAGGCCCATGATCTTGGCGGAGTTGCCGTACACCTGGGAGTGCCAGGGCAGCCGGGGGTCGTCGGGTCCGTCGGCTTCGGTCTCGGTGAGTGCGCGACTGCCGAGTTGCAGAGTCGCGCCCTGCCACTGCGGAAATTCGGCCTTGGCCTCGGACTGTGACGCCGGTAGCCACCACTTGGCGAACGGCGGTTCGTAGGTGGCCACCTGGTACATCGCGACCGGCGCGATCGTCACGAGCAGCAGTGCCGCGGTGGCGCGAGTGGAGAAACGGTGGGCCAACAGCAGCGCGAGTGCTCCGACGAGCAGGATCACCAGCGCAGCGAGGACGTGGCGGCCGAAGAACTCCGGGCCCGAAGAACCAGCGCGCAGCAGCAGCACCAGCGTCAACAGGCCGGCCGCGAGCAGCCGGGGCCGCAGCTTGTCGAGAGTTCCGTACCGGCTGATCAGGGTGACCACGAGAATCAGCGCGACGAGGGCGACGAACGGCAGGATGCGGGCGGGCCAACGGATCGGCCCGATGTCGCTGGGACCTGCGGTGAAGATCAGGGCGAACGCAACATGATCAGCGGGGCTGCCAGCTCCCGCAGAGCGGCGGGCACCCGACGCCACGCGATGAACGCCAGCGCGGGCACCACGAACCAGGCGATGTAGGTGACCGGCGATTCGGTGGTCTCGCCCGCCCAGGATTCGATGCTCGTCACCGCCGTCGGGATGCTCGCGGTGAGCGATTCCGACCACGGTGCCGTCAGGAAGTTGTCGTTGAACGTGCCCTCGTCGCCGCTACGCCAGGTGACTGCGGACGTGAGCACGCCGGGCAGGAAGGTGACGGCCCCGCAGGCCGCGGCAGCGATACCGACCGCGCACACCTTCAGTGCCGGACGCCACAGCCGCTGGAACAGTCGTTCGCCGATCGCGACGGATCCGATCATCACTCCGGCCATCACTGCGGCGTGGACGTATCCCACGCTGATGGCGAGGTAGAGGAAGACGAACGGCACGATCGGGCCGCTGCGGCCGCGGGCGTAGGACACCGAGCTCGCCCACGCGTTCATGATCCACGCGGTGCCCATCAGCGCGGTCACCCACGAGGTGTTCTCGAAGAACAGCGTGAAGCCGACGAACGGTGCGCTCGCGCCCGCCACCGCAGCCCAGTTCGCTCGCGCTCCGTAGGCGAGAGCGACTCGAAAGACGCCCCAGGCCAACAGAATCGAGAAGCCGAGTTTGACGACCGTGGCCAGCAGCACCAGGTTGTCGATCGACGGCGAAACGTAGTTGATCGCCATCTGTACGGGATTCCACAGGCCGCCCTGGCCCTCGACCGGGTAGTTGCCGGCCATCCACTGATCGAGCACCAGCGAGGGGAAATGCCCGTCGCGCATGATGCGTCCGAGCTGAAGCCAGTTGGGTACGGCACCCGATTCGGTGTCGTCGATGTAGAAGAAGCGGGGATCGACGCTGAGCACCAGGAGATAACCGAGGGCGACGACTGCAGCGACCGCTGCTCCCCACGCGAGGCGCTCTCTCCTGCTGTCGGGCAGGGCGGCGCGCGCGATCTGTGTATCCGTGGGGGTCAAGGGTCAACTCCGTGAGTTCGGGCAAAGACACTCGACTGTAGCTCTCGAGGTGTCCGGGAACCGAAACGTCGACGCGTGTGACCCGCAGGTGTTGGTGGGAAGCCGGCTATTGCGAGTGATCACTCTCTAAGTTAGATTGGCCTGACACTATGACGGAGGTCACATTGAACTCGAACATTTCTTTCGACGTCGTCATCACCGGCGGCACCGTCTACGACGGGTCCGGCGGCACCGTCTACGACGGGTCCGGCGGTCCCGGAGTGCGAGCCGATGTGGGCATCGTCGACGGTGTCGTGTGGGCCGTGTCCTCCACACCGCTCGAGGTGGGCCCGGCGACCGAGGTGGTCGACGCCACCGGCAAGTGGGTCACGCCGGGCTTCGTGGACGTCCATACCCATTACGACGCGGAGGTGCTCGTCGGCCCGGGCCTCGAAGAGTCCGTCCGGCACGGGGTCACGACGGTTCTGCTGGGGAACTGTTCGTTGTCGACGCTCTACTCCACTCCGGTCGACATCGCGGATCTGTTCAGTCGGGTCGAGGCGTTGCCGCGAGATCATGTGCTCAAAGCCGTCGATACGCACAAGACGTGGACCACGCCCGTCGAATACATCGCCGCGCTCGAGCGCCTGCCTCTCGGCCCCAATATCGCTGCTCTGGTCGGACATTCGGATCTTCGGGCGCACGTGATGGGCTTGGACCGATCGACCGATCGCAGTCAGAGGCCCACCCGCGAGGAGTGGCGCGCCATGTCGGACGCGCTCGAGCAGGCTCTCGATGCCGGACTGCTCGGAATGTCGACGATGACGAATCCGTGGGACAAGCTGGACGGCGATCGGTACCGGTCTCGGTCGTTGCCGTCCTCGTACGCACGGTGGAGCGAATTCCGTGCGCTGCACAAGATCCTGCGTAGACGCGGCCGTCTGCTGCAGAGCATCCCGAACCTGAACACCAAGTACGACATGCTGTTCTTCCTCGCCTCGGCCACCGGCGTGGGTCGAACTCCGCTCAAGATCTCGCTGCTGGCCGCGGCCGATGCCAAGCGTCGCCGTGGATTCATCGCGTCTTCGGCCCGCTCGCTCGTATGGTCAACGGACCGGGCAAGGGCCAGTTCCGCTGGCAGCACCTGCCCACCACGTTCGACGTGTATTCCGACGGGATCGACCTGGTGGTGTTCGAGGAGTTCGGTTCGGGCCGAGCAGCTCTGCATCTACGAGAAGAGTTGGGACGCAACGAGTTGCTCTCGGACGAGGCGTATCGCCGCTGGTTCCGCGCCGATTTCGAGAAGAAGTTCAGCTCACGCGTCTGGCATCGAGACTTCGCCGACGCCGAGATCACCGAGTGCCCCGACTCGTCGGTAGTCGGCAAGAACGTCGCCGAGGTTGCGGCCGAACGTGGTGTGCACGTGGTGGATGCGTTTCTCGATCTGGTGGTCGAGCACGGCCGAAATTTGCGTTGGCACACGACGGTGGCCAACCATCGCAAGCGTCAGATGGACAAGCTGATCAACCAGCCCGGGGTGACCGTGGGTTTCTCCGACGCCGGCGCGCATCTGCGCAACATGGCGTTCTACAACTTCGGTATCCGGTTGCTGCACCGCGTGCACGATGCGCGGCACGATCGCCGACCGTTCATGACGGTGGAGAAGGCCGTGCACAAGCTCAGCGGCGAGCTGGCCGACTTCTACGGCGTCGACGCCGGACACGTGCGGGTGGGTGATCGCGCCGACATCGTGGTGATCGATCCGGAAGGGCTGGACGAGGAGGTCCTGGCCTACCGGGAGGAGACCATGCCGGAGTTCGGTGGCCTGAGCCGAATGGTCAACCGCAACGATCGCGCTGTCGCCGCCACCCTGGTCGCGGGCCGAGTGGTGTTCTCCGGCGGCACCTTTGCTCCCTGGTTCGGGGTGTCGGAGCGGGCCGGTAGCTTCCTGCGCGCAGGCACACCGACGGCTCCGCGTCGCCGGGAGCGTGTGTGAGCCCGAGTCAACAACAGCGCCGAACCGAGACCATCGGAAAACTGCTCGACGCGACCATCGCATCGTTGTGTGAGAAGGGCTATGCCGCAACCAGTGTCAGCGAGATCGTCAGTCGCGCGGGGGTGTCCTCCGGTGCCATGTTTCGGCATTTCGACACCAGGCTCGATCTGATCGTCGCCGCGGCCGACGAGGTTCGCCGACGCCAGTTCGTCGAGTTCCGCCATGGCCTGTCCGGTTTCGGTAGCGCGTCGATCGAACACTGCCTCGAATTGCTCAGGGCTGCGTGCCGCGCCCCGATCAACGGTGCCTGGTACGAGCTGTTGACCGCGGCCCGAAGTGACGAAGAGCTGCGAGAGAGGCTGCAGCCGTTCACTGTTCGATATCACGAGCAGATCGCCGAACTCGCTCGCACGCTACCGGTCGCAGGCGTGATCGATCCACGCCATCTGGAGACGGTGGTCGTCAGCGTGGTGCATCTGCTCGACGGCGAGGCGTTGGCCGCGGTGGTGCATCCGCAACCCGAGCAGGAGGCCATGCGGCTGAGGATGATTGCCCACCTGTTGCGCGGCGGCACTCTGCACGCCCTGACCGACGCGGGATGACCCGCGGGGACGGTGCGTACACCTGGCCGACGCCGCCCATCAGTGCGGTCACCCACGAGGTGTTCTCGAAGAAGAGCGCGAACCCGACGAACGGTGCGTTCGCGCCCGCGACTGCGGCCCAGTTGGTGGGGGATCCGTAGGCCGCCCTGGCCTTCGACCGGGTAGTTGCCGGCCATCCACTGATCGAGCACCAGCGAGGGGAATTGCCCGTCGCGCATGATGCGTCCGAGTTGCATCCAGTTGGGGATGGCACCGGATTCGGTGTTATCGATCCGAAACGTCGTTGCGTGAAACACGCAGGTGGTCGCGAGATGGCCGACTCGGTATCAGCCGATCGGTCGATGGAGCCGCCGAAGTTCGTCCTCTCGGCCGATGCGGCATCCGCCGTCGAGGCCGGAGAGTATTGGTCATGACCCGCTATCACTTCATGGACTCGCTACGTGGATTCGCCCTGTTCGGCATTCTGCTGGTCAACGTCCTGGACATCACGGACACGTCCGCCGTAGCGGCGGGTTCCGCCCTACTCGACTACACGGTGCAGTCGAGATTCGTACCGATCTTCACCTTGCTGTTCGGCGTATCGATGTTCTTGGTTGCCGATGGTGCCCGTCGCCGCGGGGTCGGTGCGTGGCAGCCGCTGGTATGTCGATTGCTCGGGCTCGGCCTGATCGGGGTGGTGCACTCACTCGCGTTCTGGGGCGACATTCTCCGTTTCTACGCGATCGCCGGATTGCTCGTACTTCCGCTGGTGGTATGGGCTCCGGCGCTGGTCAATACAGTCGTCGGATGCGCCTTGACCGTGCTGAGCTTCGGATTTCTCGGCGCGGGAATCGACTCGCTGCCCGGTTTGCTCCTCGTGGGTGCGGGCGCTGCACAGTTGGGACTTCCGGCGCTGATGGAGAAGTCCGTGGTGCCCGGTGTGGCGCTCGCCTGCGTGGCAGGTGTGGCCGTGATACCGCTGATGATGTCCTACATCTCGGCGGGTGCCGGTGATCCGCGTTTCTCACTTCCCGGTGCGCTAGCGGGATTGGCCATGGCGCTGACTTATATCGGCGTCCTCGCGCTCGGGTGGCATTGGACACCGGTTCGTGCTGCGCTGCGAGCGGTGTTCGATCCTCTCGGGCGAATGTCGTTGACGAACTATGTGAGCGCATCGTTCGTCGTCCTGGCCGCCGCGTGGGCGTTCGGTCTGTTCGAGGCCGATTCGGTCTACCCCGCGATCGGCGTCGCTGTCGTCGTGATCGCCGCGCAGTCCGTGTCGAGCCGGATCTGGTTGTCGAATTTTCGCTACGGACCGCTCGAATGGATCCTTCGGGCCGTCACCTGGCGAGCTCGGCCACCGTTCCGTCGCGACAGTGCTCACCTTTCGATGGCCGATGCTGGGTAGGTTGTGGCGATGACTCGTGCGAACATCCTTCAGCTCGCGGTCGTCGCCCTTATTCCGTGGGCGCTCGGTACCTGGTTGTCGCTGTATTCGGGTCTGTACAGACCGGCCGAGATCGCGGTCAACGTTGCGACGTCGGCGGGAGCTGCGACGGTGCTCGCAGCGACAGCTGCCGGACGCAGCAGCGTCGTGGTGTGGGGCGGGGTCGTCGTGGCTGCGGGTGCGTTTCTCATCGGCGCAGTGGAATCGACGATCTGGCCCGCAGGTGCTTCGTGGTTGTGTGTGATCGCGGCTGGGCTCGCTGCAGCGCGGGCCGAGGGGGTCAGTGATGGTGCACTGGTGGCCGCCGCCGCTACGGGGGCAGTTCTGCCGGCGATTCCGCTGGCTCGCGCCGACTCGGCGATGTGGAGCACTGTGATTCTCCTACTGTGCGCTACCGGCGCGGCGATCTGGACAGGGCACAGGCATGCCACCGTGAAGCGCAGACTCCGAACCACCGAGGTCAATGTGAAGGCTGCCGAGCGAACGGCGATGGCCCGAGAACTCCACGACGTCATCGCGCACGAGGTGACCGGCATCGTCGTGCTGGCGCAGGCGGGAATCGCAGCGGACGCCGACGCCGACGGGGTGTTGGCACGAATCGAGAAGAGCGGAGCGCGGGCACTGTCGGATATTCGAGCGATGGTCGACGAGCTGCGAGCCCCGGGTGCCGTCTCGTCCCCGCAGCGGCCGTTTCCGTCGGGTACGACGGGGTTGGCGGACTCGCTCTCCGATCTCGGCGGCAGCGTCGACGTCACCGTGGAACCGGAGGCCGACGCAGATGATGTATCCGATCTGGTGCGGCTGGTAGCGCACCGGGTGGTGTCCGAAGGGATCACCAACGCGCGTCGGCATGCACCCGGTGGGAAAGTGTCGGTCACCGTCCGCAGGGAAGTAGGAGCTTTGACAGTGGAGGTCACCGACGACGGACCGGGGGCGGGGGAAGTATCCGGGCCCGGCCCGGGCGGTAGAACTGGCTGATCGGTCTGGCCGAACGCGCAGGGACGGTCGGCGGAACAGTCTCGTTCGGCCCTCATGGTGGCGGCTGGCGCTTGTCGGCCTGGCTGCCTGTCGAAAGCGCAGAGCTGTGACAGTTTCGGTGGTCCTGGCCGATGACCAGGAGATGGTGCGCATAGGTTTCGCGATGATATTGGGCGCGGCCTCTGGGATCGATGTCGTCGGCCAGGCCGCCGACGGGATCGAGGCTGTCGAACTCATTGCGCGGACCCGGCCCGATGTCGCGCTCCTCGACATCCGCATGCCGAGGCTCGACGGTATCGAGGTCTGCCGTCGAGTCACCGCGGCCGGAACGCGAGCGGTGATCGTGACCACGTTCGGCGAACCGGATTACGTCGACGCCGCACTCGACGCAGGTGCTTCGGGGTTCCTGCTCAAGGACTCGGGGCCGGAGTTGTTGGTCGCTGCTGTGCGGGCCGCTGCGACGGGAGATGCATTGATCAGTCCCGCATTGACTGTCGACCTGCTGGCGCGGCGGCATCGCCCCGCAGACTCGTCGCCGAAGCTGGAGGAGTTGACCTCCCGGGAACGAGACGTGGCGCTGTGTGTGGCGCGCGGGCGAACCAATGCCGAGATCGCCGACGAGCTGGTGATCAGCCTCGGCACTGTCAAGACTCACCTGGGTGCGATCACGCGACGGCTGGGGGTGCGCAACAGGGTCGAGATTGCTGCCGCCGTATGGGCGGCCGGCGGTACGGTCCTGTGATGTCCACCGAAACCAACAGCGCACCGGCACATCGTGGTTCCCGGTGACAGGAACGGGGCTGATTCTCACCATCGCGTCGGGATGCACCGCCGGGTTCGTCTTGATCTATTCAGTAGTGCGCATTGCACGTGATCGGCGAAGACCGTCCAATGGTTTTTGGCTGGCCTCGTCCCTGTTCCTTGCCTGGCTGACTACCGTGGTTGCCGGCTTCGCCGCCGGCAGTGACGATACGCAATTGCTGACCGCGGTGGTTCTGATACCCCTGGTCTTCCTTCTCTTGGCCCTGATCGGTGTGTCGATCGGCCTCGTGCTGAACACCCCGGTTGTCGTACGTCGAGAAGGGCTGCGGATCGCGACCCTGGTGCCGCTGGCTATCGCTGCGACTATTGCCGGAACCCTCATGGTGTCGGCCTGGTGGATTTACGGCGTGACGGGAGTCCAGGAGCCGAACCGGATGTGGACGATTCTGCTCGTGCCCGTTCTCGCCATTCCCGGGGTGATCGTCATTTTCGAGTTGGTCGCGTTTTCGGGATATGCCCTGCTGTATTCGAGGCTCGACGATCCGCGTCGCGTCGCTGAGGGGGCCGAGGTGGTCGTGGTGCTCGGCGCTGGTCTCGACGGTCACCGGCTCACACCGCTACTGGCCGCGCGCATGGATCGGGGCATCGAGGTCTTCTGGGCCGCTCGGGCCGCCGGACGTGCTCCGCGGCTGGTGGTTTCGGGCGGCAAGGGGTCGGACGAGGTCATCGCCGAGGCGGATGCGATGGGCGACTATGCGATCGATCATGGCGTACCTACGGAATGTGTTGTCAGGGAGAGGCGGTCGACCACGACCGCCGAGAACCTCGCGTTCACTGTGGCCGAGCTCGCGGCGGCCGGCATTGTGTGGCACCGAATGGTGATTGTCACCAGCAACTTTCATGTGCTTCGGTCAGCGTCACTGGCTCGCCGGCTCGGGATAGATGCAGCAGCGATCGGCGCGCGAACAGCTCTCTATTATGTCCCGACGGCGTTCCTCCGAGAATTCGCAGCCATGGTCGTTTACTACCGGCGGGGTACTGCTCTGGCCTGCTCGCTCGCGATCGGATCGTGGATTCTGATCGTGGCGGCAGGGTTCTTGCTCACCAAACAGGACCAGCCGGAACTAATGCTCCTCCCGTTGTCGATGTAAGCCGATCTGCGTCGTTCCCTCTTCCCCGCTCACTCTTCCCCGTTCTCGCTGTCTCGATGCCCATTGTCCAGGGTGAATTTCAGTATCGGCCGATCGGTCGATCAATCCGCCGTAGTTCGTCCCTTCGGTCGATGCGGCATCCACGTCGAGGCCGAAGAGTGTTCGTCATGACCGGCAAAGCATTTCATGGACCTGCTGCAAGGATTCTCTGCGTCGGGCGTTCTGCTGCGCAATTCCCCGGTTGTCACACGCATGACCGCCCGAACGCAGTGGGCAGCGGTTCGGCAGTGGGGGCACGCTCGATTCCCGATAGGCAACGCATCGTGATCGTGACGTCGGCCAGCGGCGGCAAAAATCGTACGGATTCAACACATCCGAGAGTAGGCCGGACAGGCAGTCGGCGTCGCGCGTTCACCACGACCGACTGTTCGGCCACTACGTCGGGTAGGGAGTCCATCTTTCGCATAGCCGACGACGTGGCTGTGTCGAGTGCGGTTGTGGCACTTCTGTTCTTGCTGCCAGCCATCGGGGGACACTTGTTCCCCACGCCCCCAGCCCTGTGACGGCGGTATGGATCGCCGCCCTGGCTGTCTCGGCGCTGTTGGTGTCGGCGGCTCTTGCAGTGCTGATCGGCCGATCGATCGCACATGCGGACCGGTTGGACAGTGCCCACCGGCAGTGGGGCAACGGATGTTCCGCCTGCGGCCGTTCAGTAGTCGATGGGCAAATCGGACAGGGGCGTAGAGGCTCTCAGTCTGGGTGGAGTCGGACTGGGGACGAGAACTACTGCCCGGTGTGCCCAGCGAACAGACGTTGAGCCCGAAAGACGGTTCGGTTCAGCATTCTCACTGATGAAAAGAAAGGGTAGACCTTGCAGTTTGATCTACAATTGCCCGTACGATTCCGCTGGGCCCGTAACCCGATTTTCGCGATTTCCGCAGCGTGGGCCGCTGTCTATAGCTTCAGCGCCTCCGGACCTGGATACACGCCGTTCAACGAGCTCTACTTCCTATCCGCTGGAAAGTTTCACCTCGACTGGTCGTACGCCGACCAACCGATCGGGCTCCCCTTGTTGGCGCGACTCGCTGACACGATCTGGGCTGATTCCACACTGGGGCTGAGGATCCCAGCGATCATCATGTGTGTTGTCGGCATCATCGTCGCTTCATTGCTGGCCCGCGAGTTCGGCGGCGGGGCTCGCGCGCAGATAGCGACTGCGGCGATGTACGGCGCGTTGGGCGTTGTCCCGGGATGGTCAGAGATGGAAACTACGAGTTTCGATCCGCAACTGTGGCTGGTAATAATATATTTTCTTGCGCGCTGGATGCGTACGGAGTCGGCGCGGTATCTCATCGGTGCCGGATTGGTGACAGGTCTGGCGCTATCGGTCAAATATCTCGTACCAGTGCTGTGGGTTGGCATTGTGATCGGTGTGTTGTTGTGTGGTCCACGCCGGATCCTCACCAGGCCTGCGTTGTGGCTCGGTGGATGCGTCGCAATTGTCGTAGCACTTCCAGGGCTGCTCTGGCAGCAGGCCCACGACTGGCCGCAAGCGGCCATGACCGAGCATTTGAGCTCCCGTGACGGCCTCTTCGACTTCGGTACCGGAAGATTTCTGGTTCTCGTCCCGTTCGGGGCGTTTGCTCTCATCGGTGGAATTATTGCTATGTTCCGAATTCGCGAATTGCGGCCGTTCAGATTCCTAGCCGTTGCCTTGGCCGTTGCCTTGGCTGCAGTTTTCGCATCCGGAGGGCGCGGTGACTACGTCAATGGCCTGATCGTTGCAGTGATCGTTTGTGGAATAGCCGCCGCGGACATGGTGTTGCCCGCCCGATTACTGCGTTGGGGCGCAGGACCGCTCGCAGCCGTCACCGTCATTATTCCTCTGGTCCTCGTGGGAGCATCGACAGTGGAGCAGGAAATCGACTACGCCGGCAACATCGTTGCCCAAATAACATCGGTCACCGACAAGTATCCGGAAACACCAATCGTTTCTGATACGTACGAGATGGCAGCCAAAGTCGAATACCTCGGCTCTACCGGCAGGGAGAACGACAGCCCGGGGCGGGTGTTCAGCCCCAATCTGGGGTATTGGTATTTCGGCCCGCCGCCCAACACGGACAGTGTTCTGTACATAACCCGCCACGAGAATCTGCCCGAGCCACTCGAGCGAGCGTTCCGGACCATAACCCAGGTGTCGACGACCGACGCGGATAATCTCGGCCCGGCATATGTATGGAACCTCAGCGGCCGCACGGAGATGTGGGACACCCTGTGGCCCCAGCTCAGCGAGTTGAAGTAGGCGTGGGAATGTCTAGTCAACCAGGTGTGCCCGAACATCAAGTGGACCAACGAATTTCACAAGAGCCTCAGCTACCGATCGAACGAGTACGACCGTCGGGCCGCATGAGCACGGCTTTCGGGAGTATCGACGATGACGGAGAGCCGGTGTGTAGGCGTGATCCCGCGGCGTGGGATATCGACTTTGCGACGGTCGAAGAGCTTCGCCGATCGGCGCGTGCGTGTGTGTACCTGTGCCCTCTGTACGGCCGGTGCAAGGACGTTGTCAGCTCGGGCGCGGCGACGCCTCGGTCGATGGTGTGGGCCGGCCGCGCTTACGATCAAGACGGCGGGGTCATCGATCTGAATCAGGCGGGGCACAAAGTCGGTTCACGCATTGGACGGGATACCCGCAGAGCTGATCCCGCTGGCAGAGTCTACGACGGACACACTGGGCGCTGGCAGCCCCCAACGTGGCGGTCCGCCGGAAGTTAGCGATTTCCGCTCGGGCTCAACCGTTTTGGGAGCGCTCTGGCCGATGCCGGTCGAGACCGTATCGGCCGATCGGTCGATACAGCTGTCATAGTTCGTCCCTTCGGTCGATGCGGTATCCACCGTCGAGGCCGAAGAGTGTTCATCATGACCCGCGATGACTTCATGGACCCGCTGTGTGGAGGCGCCTTGTCGGGCATTCTGCTGGTCAATGCGCTGGACATCACGCGCACGACCGCCGAACCTACGCAGGACAATCGACGCGGTCGCGGCTTTGCCGCACTAGCCGGCGATGCCGATACGACATCTTTGGAGGGCTTGGATGGCAAGTACTCGTTCCGGGGCTCTGCCGGACTTCGACACAAAGCCCGAAAAGGCTTTGTGTCCGTCCACCGGGTTCATCGACATGATTCATGGAATGGCTGTCTGCTCACTTCCCGCTGGCCATAGCGGTCCGCAACACGAGATGCGGTGCGAAGACACCGGAGAGCTGCTCGGAGAATGGCAGACCGGCCTCGGTCGCCGTGACTGCCCCGAAAGCCCTCCGTACGCCGCGGCCTGACCCCTCGACTCGAGTGGGCTTCTCCGGATGCCTACTCGTGAGCTACGGGAACTCCCCGTCCTGTAGCTCGACCGATGTCCCGGCGCGAGGGTTGCGCAGTGACGCTTCACTCGTCATGTGCCGATCTGCGCGACCCCCGCCGGGATATCACTTCCAAAGGACTACATCGGTTGAAACCCGAGGCCACGTCACTGACGTAGCCGAACCTACTTTTTTTGGAGATGGCACATGGACACAATTTCGTCGGATGAGTACGACGTCGTCATCATCGGGGCGGGACCCGGAGGCGAAGACTGCACGACGGCTCTGCTCGACGCGGGAATGTCGGTCGCGCTCGTCGAGGCGGAGATCGTCGGAGGAGAATGTTTCAACTGGGCTTGCGTGCCGAGCAAGGCGATGTTGCGTCCCGGACATGCGCTTCGATCGGCATCACGTTCACCGGGAGCGCGCGAGGCGATCACCCGTCCCCTCGATGCTTCGGCCGCGCTTTCCCACCGGCAGCATGTCGTTCTGCACCATGACGATTCGAGCGTCGTCGAGTCCTTCACATCTGCCGGTGCCGTGTTCATTCGGGGCCGTGGTTGCATCGAAGATCGAAATCGTGTCGTCGTGACGACGTCTGACGGGGAACGGCGACTTCGAGCCCGACATGCGGTAATCCTCGCAACTGGATCCACTGCAGCATTGCCCGACATACCGGGCCTCGCAGACGCCGAACCATGGACCAACAGGGAAGCGACATCGGCCACTGAGTCACCCACCAAACTGATCGTCCTGGGAAGCGGTGCAGTCGGGTTGGAACTGGCACAGGCATGGCGGTCGCTCGGCACCTCGGAAGTGATCGTTCTGAGCCGGAGTGGCGCACTCTTGCCCGACCACGAACCATTCGTCGGCGAACTCGTGCTCGAGGGTTTGCACCAGGCCGGTGTCGAGGTCAGATTCAACACCCAGGTGTCCGGTGTTGACCGTCTGGCCGACGGAGGCGTGAACCTCATGATGTCCGACGGCACCATCGAGCGGGCCGACGAGCTGTTGGTTGCTGTCGGAAAGAACCCGGCCACGGTCGATCTGGGCATCGATACAGTCGGCCTGACGCCTGGGGCGTTCGTCGATGTGGGCAATGACATGAGGGTTGCGGAGACCGACTGGTTGTACGCCATCGGTGACGTGAACGGACGAGCGTTACTTTCTCATCAGGCGAGCTACCATGGCCGAATCGCTGCATCCTCAGTAGTGCAACGCGCTCGTGGCGAGGGTGCGGATCTCCCCGACGAAGTGAACGAGACGGCCGTTCCCCAAGTCCTCTTCACTGATCCGGAAGTGGCCTCCGTCGGACTTACCTTGCAGCAAGCGGAATCTCGGGGGATACGCGCCCGAAAGATCGAGACAGACTTGGGTGCGGTGCTCGGAGCCCAACTTCACGCCAAGGACTACCGCGGAGAGTGAGTTTCACCGTCGACGAAGATCGCGATGTTCTCATCGGTGCGACTTTCGTCGGACAAGACGTCGCAGACATGGTCCACGCGGCGACTATCGCGATAGTCGGGCAGCTCACCGTTCGCCAGCTCAGGCATGCGGTGCCGAGCTTCCCCACCATGAGCGAGGTGTGGCTCGAACTGTCCTGAGAGGCCACGACGTTTCCCCGCTACAACCACTCTCGACACCGATACAGGCGGGCCGAAGTACACATCACCGGCCATCGATCGGAGAACCACATCATGACGAACCCGACCCCTCGCATCGCACGGGTGCGCGGACCGCAATCGATCGACGAGCAGGCGCGATCCGTTCGTACTCGTCGCACGATGCTCGCCGCCGCGGCAGATCTGATCAACAGCGGGCGGACTGTCCGCATCAACGATCTGACCGCGAGATCGGGCGTTACCCGCGGCGAAGTCCACTGGCATTTCGAATCCAAGACCGACCTCGTCCGAGTTCTGATCGACGACGCCGCAGATCAAGTTCACCGTGCCTACTCGCACGGGGCGGAGGCGGTGCAGGGCCACAGTGCAATGACGATCGTCGAAGACTTCGTGGACCAGCTCGTCGCAAACCCGGTCCTGCACGCAACCTGTGTGTTGTGGACCGACCACGAGTTCGCCGGGCGTGCACGCGCCGCCACCCGGGAGCCGCTACGGAGGGCGCTGGTGAATGCCCTTGCCGCGTCTGCTGAGTTGCGGCGCGACCCTGCAATCACCGCTGATCTCCTGTTGGCGGTGATCACCGCCCATACCGCCACCTGTGGTGTAGGAGTCCGCACCACGCACGTCCGCGCCGCGGTATCCGCTCTCACCGCAGAAGTTCTGCGGTGAGCGTCTCCGGTACCGAATGAATCGCAGGCCATGTGATGAGCCTCGACGCTGTCGAGGCTCACCTGGGTCCGATCACGCGACGGTTGGGGGTGCGCAACAGGGTGGAGATTGCTGATGCCGTGTGGGCGGCCGGCGGTAAGGCCGAGTGCCGTCGCCCGCGAACCGGCCGGATCTCCCGTCGAACTGGAGGTGAATCGACGCAGCGCGGCGTGCATCGGACGGAACGGGATGGGCCTGTGCAACCATGGTCAGTGGTCTTCTTCTCACCACGGCCGCACAGAGCCATTACTCGAACTGGATGGGGTACTTCTCGGTATGGACGGCACTGCTCTCGATCGTCTCGGCTCCGCGTCGGATTTGTCGGCTGTTGCCGGCGGTGACGGCGAGCCCGAACTGACAGTCCAGAGACTACTGTTCGACGGCCCGTCGCCCCTGGTCAGTGCCGATATGTACAGCTCTGTCGGCAAGGGAAATGCCGAGCGCACCCGCACGGGTGTTCGTATCGCCAAGCGCAGCGTGCTGCACACCAACAGCTACTTCGGACGGTTCCCGGCCAGCTACTGGCAGCGGTGGACCACCGTCACCGAGGTGGTGTTCCGGGCGACCGTCGCCGGTGCGGGTCGGATCGATCTGGTGGGCACGGACTACAAGGGTCACGAGCGCACGATGGCCAGTACAACGGTCGATTCCGTGAACTCGTCGACTCAGTTGGCCGTTCCCGTCGCCACGACGCAGTTCCTCGACGGCGGCGCGCTGTACGTCCGCTTCACCACCACATCGAGCGAGTTGTCGGTGCAGGACGCGGAGTGGACCGTCGCCGCGCCGGAGAAGCTGCGTCCCACCTCGGTGGTGATCTGCACGTTCAACCGCGCGGACGACTGCGCCAACACCGTCGCTGCCATGGCCGACGATCCCATCGCCCTGCTCGGGGTCGACAACGTCTATGTCGTCGATCAAGGCACCGATCAGGTGCAGACGCGCGAGAAGTTCCAGCGCGTGGCGGCCGAGCTCGGCGACAAGCTCGTCTACATCACCCAGCCCAACCTCGGCGGTGCCGGCGGGTTCACTCGTGGGCTCTACGAGGTGCAGGGCAAGGGCGGCGATCCGGCCAACGTGATCTTCATGGACGACGACGTGCTGTGCGAGCCCGAGGCGATCGTGCGGATGAACTCGTTCGCCAACATGACCGTCGAGCCGGCGATCATCGGCGCGCAGATGCTCTACCTCTTGCACCCCGATCGCGTGCATGTCGGTGCCGAGGTGGCGAACCTGCAGAAGCTCGAAGCCGGAGTGCACGTCAAGAACGCAATTTCGGACAAGAGCGCGTTCAAGCGCAAGCGCCAGCAGGACGTTCGCGTCGACGCCGGCTACAACGGCTGGTGGTCGTGCCTCATCCCGTCCGAGATCGTCGGCCAGGTCGGCTACCCGCTGCCGCTGTTCTTCCAGTGGGACGACATCGAATACGGATACCGTTCTCGTGCAAGCGGTTTCGCGACCGTGACGCTGCCCGGTGCAGCGGTGTGGCATGCCGACTTCGCGTGGAAGGACTGGGACGAGTGGCACCGCTACTTCAACCTGCGCAACGGCATGATCACCGCCGCCCTGCACATCGAACTCGACGGTAAGACTCTCGCCAAGCAGCTGTTCACCGATCTGCTGCGGTACCTGGTGTCGATGCAGTACGGCATGGCGTACACGCTGATCAAGGCCGTCGAGGACTTCCTGGCCGGTCCGGAGAACCTGCTCGACGGCGGCATGGACGCTGCCGGTTCCATCCGGCGCGAGCGTGCTGCGTACGGAGAAACGAAGCGGCACAACGCGAACGACGTTCCCGGGGTGCGTCCGTCGGATATGTTCATCACCCCCGCGGGACCGCACCCGAAGAAGAGCATGGAATTCGCCGTGTTGGCCAAGCGAATGCTCAATCAGTGGCGCGGCACGGTGAACCCCGGTCCGGTCGCCATCTCCGCCGACGACGCCCACTGGTGGCACGTCTCGCTGTTCTCCCACGCGATCGTCACCGATCGCTCGCAGGAGGGCGTCCGAGTTCGCCAGCGCAACAAGCAACATGCGGTCGAGCTGCTCAAGCGCGGCGTGACCGCACTCAAGCGTCTTCGCACCGAAACCCCGACGGTCGCTGCGTCTTACCGCGCAGCGGTGCCCGAGCTGACGAGCCGAGAGAACTGGGCTCGCCTCTACGACCAGTAGCTATTTCGCGCGAACTGTCGGGGCCGTGCGAATGCGTACGACGACCTGTTCGTTGTCGGCCGTGTAGCCGAGGTAGTCGAATTCGGTGCCGGTGCGTGCGACGAATTCCGTCCACGCCCGGTACTCGTGGTTGCGCCAGCCGGGGAAGTTGAAGTACTCGTCGAACACGATGACGGTGCCCACTGCGAGTCGATCGGCCACGAGGTCCAGCACGGTGACCGTCGACGAGTACAGGTCGGCGTCCAGGTGCAAGAACGCCAACTTCTCGTGATGGCCCTTCAGGAAGCCCGGCAGCGAGTCCTCGAACAACCCGGGGACGATCTGTGCGCCCGGCACTTCGGGGATGGTGTCCTGCTCGAAGAGCCCTTTCGGGAACCCGGTGCGCCAGGTTTCGGGGAGGCCGGAGAACACGTCGAATCCGGCGACGACGGTGATGTCCTTGCGCGACGCCAGTTCCTCGGCGATGATCTCGAGCGTCGTTCCGCTGGCGACGCCGAACTCGAGTGCCATGCCGCGGATGGAGACCTCGCCGAGCGCGAACCGCAGCGTCGCGTGCGGCCGCAGGAACGTCGGGGCCTGCGGCATCATCTCTTCGGCGAATTCGGCGCTCTGGGCGGCTGCTTCGACGTCGGACGCATACGGGATGTCCCGACGCATCCGCATCTCGAGGCCGCGGATGAACGCGTGCAGATCGTCGATCTCCCGGCGTTGGCGTTCGAGGACGTCGAGCAATTTCGCCTGTTGATCGCTGGTCTGTTCGGCCAGCTGAGCGGTCTGCTGAGCCAGAACCTCGCCGATCGCTCGTTGAAGCTTCTCCCGTGCCGACGACTTGATGCGATCAGCGAGCTTCCGAGGTTCCGTCATGGGCACACGGTAGCGGTATCACGCGGGTGCGCGCACCCCTTAGCGGCAGCATCAGGGCCTGCGGAAGTGTTCCCGACGCCCCAGCCCGCGCAACCGGAACCATTCGGCCAGACCCTTCGGGTTACGGGTGGTGATCAGGAAGAACCAGGTGAACCGAATCCACTCTTGCGGCAACAGCTTTCGCATGCCGGGCTGCGACATGAGGTAGCCGCGATTGCGGTACGTGAAGTAGCGCTTGGTCGCGTCCTCCGGGTACTGCGTGTGCATCCGGCCGCCGAGGATCGGCTTGAACTCCTCGGCTCCGTTGGGATGGACGTAGGCGGCGGTGAGGCAGGTGCCGAACTTCAAGCCCGATCGCTGCAATCGACGATGCACTTCCACCTCGTCGCCGCGCACGAACAGCCGTAGATCGGGCACGCCCACTGCGTCGATCGTCGACGCTTGAACAGTGCTCCGTTGAACAGCGAGGCGATGCCTTCGAGAAGGTCGTCGTCCGGGTTCGCCGGGTCGATCAATTCGGACCGCAGCCGACGCCATTCGACGCCGCGGCGCAGCGGAAAGGCCAGCCGGTCCGGATCGTCGATGTCGCAGACGACGGGGGAGACCTCGTCGAGGCCGTGGGTGAGAGCGCAGTCGTAGAGGGTCTGGAGCACCTTCGGGCCCTCGGGGCGGCCGTCGTCGTCGGCGAGGAACACCCACTCCGCACCGAGCGAGAGCGCATACAGAATCCCGAGTGCGAACCCGCCCGCGCCACCCAGATTGTGCTGCGAGCCGAGATACGTCGTCGGCAGGTCGATCGACTCGACCAGTTCGCGTACGGCGGGCTCGTCGGCATTGTCGACGACGACCAGATGATCGAGCGGACGTGTCTGCGCACCGATGACCTCGAGGGAGAGAGCCAACAACTCACGCCGCTTGTGCGTGACGATGACCCCGACAATCTTGTCAGCCACCGGCATTGTCTTCCCGCTCGATCTCCTTCAAGATCTGCGCGACGTGGTCTCCCGCGTCGTGACCGTCGTACGCCCGCACCACGTCCTCGATGCCGCCCTGTTGGCGAATCTGGCCGTGATCGATCCACATCGCGGTGTCGCACAGCTGAGCCAGGAATTCGTTGGAGTGGCTGGCGAACACCAGGATTCCCGAGCGCTTCACCAACTCCTGCAGGCGATGGCGGGCCTTCTTCATGAACTCCGCGTCCACGGCTCCGATGCCCTCATCGAGCAGTAGGATCTCCGGGTCGATGCTGGTGACCACGCCCATCGCGACGCGCACGCGCATGCCCGTGGAGTAGGTCCGCAGCGGCATGTCCAGGTAATCGCCGAGTTCGGTGAAGTCGGCGATCTCGTCCATCTTCGCGAGCATCTGCTTGCGCGTCTGGCCGAGGAACAGGCCGCGAATGATGATGTTCTCGTAGCCGGAGATCTCGGGGTCCATACCGACGCCCAGATCGAACACCGGCGCGACGCGGCCGCGGATGGTGGCGCTGCCCCGCGTCGGCTCGTAGATGCCCGAGAGCAGCCGCAGCAGCGTCGACTTGCCCGCACCGTTGTGTCCCACCAGCCCGACGCGATCGCCGTCCTTCAGGTTCATCGTGATGTTCTTGAGAGCTTCGACGACGACGACGTCGGAGGAGTTGCGATCGATCGCACCACCGGCCTTGCCGAGGAACGCCTTCTTCAGTGACCGCGTTTTGGCGTCGAAGATCGGGAAGTCGACGCACGCGTCGTGAGTGCTGATGCTGATGGACAACTCGAATACCCCTAAACCCAGTAGGGCACGCGGGCCCGGTACTTCTTGAGTGCGACGATGGCCAGCGCCCAGCCGACGACGGTGAAGCCGAGCACGATGTACCAGTGGTACGCCTGCTGATCCTCGCCGATCAGGGGGGCCCGGATGATGTCGAGGTAGTGGAAGAGCGGGTTGATCTCGACGAGCTTGGCGCGGTTCGCGGCCTCGCCGCCCATGGACTGCAGGCCTGAGGTGGTCCACACGATCGGCGTCATGAAGAACATCAGCGTCACGAAGCTGCCGAGGATCGGGGCGATGTCGCGGTAGCGGGTGGCGACGATGCCGAACAGAATGGACACCCACACGGCATTGAGCAGAATCAGCACGAGCGCGGGGATCGCGAAGATCACGGTCCAGTGCAGCCCGCCCTCGGGCCAGAAGATCGCGATGATGATCACGTAGATCAGCATGTTGTGACCGAACAGCAGCAGCTGACGCCACACCAGGCGATAGACGTGCACGCTCAGCGCACTGGGCAGCTGTTTGATCAGGCCTTCGTTCGCGACGAAGACGTCTCCGCCTTCGAGGATCGCGGCGCTGATCAGTCCCCAGACGATCAGGCCGACGGTGACGTGTGGCAGGAACTCGCGCAGATCGATGTTGAGCAGGACCGAATACAGCAGACCCATCGCGATGGCCTGCACGCCGGTGGCGATGGTGATCCAGAACGGACCGATCACCGACCGGCGATACCGCTGCTTGATGTCCTGCCAACCGAGATGCAGCCACAGCTCGCGCTGGTTGAAACCGGTTTTCAGGTCGCCGAAAGCGCGCCGATAAGTCTGTGAGTCCGAAACCGGAGCAGGCATCTGGTCTCCTGCCTCGCTCTCGGGATCCTTCGCTGGTGCCGACACGACGGTCGACACTACCTCTCTTCGGAGACTGCGCTCATTCCGAGCTTGCTACAGATACTGGCCGGTACCGCCGCCGCCGTGGCCCCCGCCACCCTGGCCGCCACCCGGAGCGCCCATCACACCGGGAGGCAACGCGCCCTGCCGCATCTGTTCGAGTTGAGCCCGCGCGGCCATCTGCTGAGCGAACAGGGCCGTCTGGATGCCGTGGAACAGACCTTCGAGCCAGCCGACGAGCTGTGCCTGGGCGATGCGCAGTTCCGCGTCGGTGGGGACCACGTCGTCGCCGAAGGGCAGTACCAGGCGCTCGAGCTCGTCGCGCAGTTCCGGGGCGAGGCCCTGTTCGAGTTCGTGGATGGACGACTTGTGGATTTCCTTCAGTCGCGTCCGGCTCGCGTCGTCGAGCGGTGCGGCGCGCACTTCCTCGAGCAGCTGCTTGATCATCGTTCCGATGCGCATCACCTTCGCGGGCTGCTCGACCATCTCCGACAGGCCCGATCCATCGTCCGATCCGTCGTTCGCGGAGGATCCGGCGGCGCGGGCCGCAGCGGCCGTCGCTTCCTCGCGGCTCAGGGCGAGCGGTTCCCCGTTGGGGCCGATCACTACGACATGGTCATCGGGCGCGCTGTTCGGCTCGGATTGAGTCATATATCCATCATTACGCCTCGCTCGCCGTTGCGCGATCGTCAGGGGCGATTATCCTGGTTCGGTCGTCGGGAACAGTGGAGGCCGGGAGGATCGAGCGTGCGAGGTGGGCAACCGTTCCCTGGGGAAACAGGACGTGGAACACATGCTTCACCGGTCGGCGCTTAGAGTGTCCGGCATGGGTTACGACGTCGCGCGAGTGAGAGGTTCCATCCCCTCGCTCGGTGACGGGTGGATTCATCTCGACCCTCAGCTGGGGATGCTGATCCCGGACCGCGTGTCGACCGCTGTGTCCACCGCATTTCGGCACAGTGCCTCCAATCATTCGGCCGGCAACACCTCGGCCAAGCGCAGTGCGGCTCTGCTGGAATCCGCCCGCGTTGCGATCGCCGATCTGGTCGGTGCCTATCCGTCCGGTGTCGTCATCGGTCCGGACCGCGCGACGCTGCTGTCCTGGCTGGCGGATTCGATGAGCTCGCGGCTGGGCCTGGGAACCGGTCTGGTGCTCTCGCGTCTGGACGAGGAAGCAAACGTGGCACCGTGGCTGCGGGTGGCCAGCCGGTCGGGCGCGCATGTGCGCTGGGCCGAGGTCGAGATCGATACGTGCGAGTTGCCCACCTGGCAGTTCGACGATCTGATCACTTCCACCACTCGGCTCGTCGCGGTCACTGCTGCGTCGCCGATCGTCGGTAGTGCGCCCGATGTTCGGGTCGCGGCGGATCTGGTGCACGAGGTCGGTGGGCTGATCGTGGTCGACGCGGCCGGAGCTGCCCCCTACGCCCACGTCGACATCAAGGAACTCGGGGCCGACATCGTCGCGATCGACACCGCCGCGTGGGGTGGGCCGTCGGTCGGTGCGTTGATCTTCCGCGATCCGACGCTGCTGGAACAGTTGCCGTCGATGTCGCTCAATCCGTCGGCCAAGGGCCGGCGCGGCTCGAGGTCAGCAGTCACCAGTACGCGTTGTTGGCGGGCGTGGTCTCGTCCATCGACTACTTGGCCAACCTCGACGACACAGCGACCGGGACGCGTCGCGAGCGTCTCGAATTGTCGATCGGATCGTTGCAGCACTACCACGACGGTCTGTTCGATTACCTGATGAAGGCGCTCGGTTCGCTGGACCACGTGATGGTGCTCGGCAATGCACCGACGCGCATTCCCACTTTGAGCTTCACCGTCGAGGGCATGCCAGCGGTGAAGGTGTCCGAGCAACTCGCGCAGGCCAGAATCGGCAGTGTCAGCGGAGTCCACGGCGGCAGTCGGTTGCTCGACGCGTTGGGCGTCAACGACGAGGGTGGTGCCGTCACCATCGGTCTGGCTCCGTACACCACCCGCTACGAAATCGATCAGCTCGTCAAAGCGCTCACCGCGCTCGCCCTCTAAGAGCGGCTGCGCCGCACGTGCACGAGGAGCCTCCGGGTCGTTCCGCAGGCTCCACTCCGGCCTCGTAGCCGACTTTGAGGTTCCGCTTACGACCGCTGACCTGGGCTACTGGATTCGCAGAATCACTTTGCCGATGGTCTCGGCCTCGTCGAGCATTCGATGTCCTTGCGCCGCTTCGGTTATCGGAATCTCGGCGTGCACGACGGCGGTGACGCGGCCCTCGGAGATCATCGGCCACAGGTGTGCGGTCATGTCCGCGACGATGTTCGCTTTGCTCGACGGCCCGGTTTCGGGGCGGCCACGCAATCCGGCTGCATGCACCGAGCCGCGCTTGGCGAGGAGTTTGCCGAAGTTCAGCTCGCCCTTCACTCCGCCTTGCATACCGATGGTGACGACGGTGCCGTCCATGGCCAATGCGTCGAGGTTGCGGTCGAGGTACTTCGCACCCATGTTGTCCAGGATCAGGTCTGCTCCGTGTTCCTCTGTCTGTGAACGGATCTCGGTGACGAAGTCCTGGTTCTTGTAGTCGATCAGGATGTCGGCACCCAGGTCTGCGCACATGTCCAGCTTGTACTTGGATCCGGCAGTGACGGCGACGGTGACACCCATCTGCTTGGCCAGTTGGATTGCGTGAGTGCCGATTCCGCTGCCGCCGCCGTGAACGAGCAGTACCTGCCCCGAACGCATATGCGCGTCCATCACCAGGTTGGACCACACCGTCGAGGCGACTTCCGGAAGTGCCGCTGCGACATGCAGATCGAGGCCCTGCGGAATGGGGAAGAGTTGGGTGGCGGGTACGGCGACCTGCTCGGCGTAGCCGCCGCCGGCCAGCAGTGCACAGACCCTGTCTCCGACGTTCCAGCCGCTGACGCCCTCACCGAGTTCGGAGATGATGCCCGAGCACTCGAGTCCGAGGATGTCGCTGGCCCCCGGAGGCGGTGGGTAGTTGCCCTGACGCTGCATCAGGTCGGCGCGGTTGACGGCGGTGGCCGAGACATCGATGATCACCTGTCCGCGGCCGGGGCGGGGGTCGGGGACCTCGGTCCATTCCATGACGTCGGGATCGCCGAATTCTTTCAGTGTGATGGCACGCATGTCTCCATAGTGCGCCTCCGGCGCAGTGGTGCGGTTAGGTGCCCTCTGGAGCGCTTAACTACACCACTGCCGCAGGCACTTCTACAGGTCCCAGAGATTGATTCCGAAGTCCTCGGCATGCGTATCGATCTCGGCAAGTTCGGCGTCGGTGAAGTCCAGGTTCTTCAACGCCGCCACGTTGTTCTCGAGCTGTTCGACGCTCGATGCGCCGATCAGTACCGACGTCACGCGTGGGTCGCGCAGGGCCCAGCTCAGCGCGAGTTGTGCGAGGGATTGGCCGCGGGTGGCGGCAATGTGGTTCAACGCCCGGAGATGCTCGATGTGGTCGTCGGTGAGCCAGTCCGGATTCAGCGATTTGCCCTGCGCTGCTCGCGAATTCGAGGGAACACCGTCGAGGTACTTGTCGGTGAGCATGCCCTGGGCCAGAGGCGAGAAGGCGATGACGCCCGCGCCCACCGCGTCGAGGGTAGTGAGCAGTTCGGGTTCGATCCACCGATTGACCATCGAGTAACTGGCTGATGGATCAGCAGGGGAACACCCGCATCGGCGAGCAGGTCTGCCATCTTCTGCGTGCCGTCGGGCTTGTACGAGCTGATGCCCGCGTACAGGGCTTTGCCCTGCTGCACAGCGCTGATCAGTGCGCCTGCTGTTTCTTCGATCGGGGTGTCGTGGTCGGGGCGATGGCTGTAGAAGATGTCGACGTGGTCGAGTCGCATTCGGGTCAACGATTGTTCGAGCGAGGACAACAGATATTTGCGAGAGCCACCGAAGCCGTAGGGGCCGGGCCACATGTCCCAGCCGGCCTTGCTGGAGATGATCAGCTCATCGCGGTATCCGGCGAAATCCTCGGAGAAGATGCGGCCGAAGTTCTTCTCCGCGCTGCCGTACGGCGGGCCGTAATTGTTGGCCAGATCGAAATGCGTGATGCCGAGATCGAATGCGCGACGCAGGATCGCGCGCTGGTTCATCAGCGGTACGTCGTCGCCGAAGTTGTGCCACAGTCCCAATGACACCGCCGGAAGTCGGGGCCCTCGTGAGCCCACTCGGCGGAACAGCATGGACTCGTAGCGATCGTCGGCGGCAACGTACGGCGGGTCGATGTAGGGATCGGTCATACCTCGACCATAGGGCGCTGTGCCGAACGGGGCCTCGAACCGCGTCAACCTACTCGTGGGTAGATTTCCCGCCTAAGATGACACGCGTGACGGCCGAACTAGTAATTGGTCCCGGGGGGGGACCCGCAGTGGCTCGACACTGCGGAAATGAAAGCATGGCGCGCCTATATGGACGGCGGGCAACGACTGATGGGGGTATTGAACAAGGATCTGCAGGATCGCCACGATCTGTCGATGGCCGAGTACCGCATCCTGGTGATGCTGTCGGAATCGATCGACGGCTCCATCCGAATGAGTGAGCTCGCCGACGGTGTCCTGTCCTCGAGAAGTCGCCTGACGCATCAGATCAGGCGAATGGAACTCCAGGACATGGTGTCTCGCAGTACCTGCGTCAACGACGGCAGAGGCGTGCTGGCGGTGATCACCGAGGAAGGGCGTCGGCGATTGTCGGAGGCGGCACCCACGCACGTCCGCGGCGTCCGGCAGCACCTCGTCGACATCCTCTCGCCCCACGAACTCGAGGTGCTGGGCGACATCTTCGAGAAGGTCGATGCCGCGATGGACGCGTCCGGCTCGACACCGCGACGGTGAGGGGCGATTGGGCCTCGGGCCGCTCGGCCGTTTAAGATCGCACACGGAAGCGTGGCAGAGCGGCCCAATGCACTCGCCTTGAAAGCGAGAGACGTGTAAAAGCGTCCGGGGGTTCAAATCCCTCCGCTTCCGCCACATGTTCGTTGTTTGAACCCGGTCCACCCGCAAGGGTGGACCGGTTTTGTTTGCCCCGGGAGCCGCGGAAAGGCGTCGATACCGCCCCGGTCGACCGGTCTTACGTTCTGCGCTCACAATTGTCGCCATGAGGACGCGCCGCAGTCGACCGTTACTGCACTTGAAGACGCGCTTGTGGACGAATCCGCCATTCGCGAACGTCACCTCGCTCGCCTCGGCAGTCGTGGCTGTCAGTGGCGTGCTCGATGCCGTCACCTCCGATCCGGGTGCTCTCGGTCGGTGGTGGACGTGGCTCTGGACGGCCGTTGCCGTCGTCGTGGTTCTGATCCCCGCGGCGATGGGTGCGAGGTTTCCGCGGAGCATCGCTTTGCTGGGCTGCTTGTTGTTCATCGGCGTCACCTCGGTCCAGATGGGCACATCCACCCAAGGGATCGTCGCGGTCAACAACCTTGTTTTCTATCCACTGCTCGCCTGCTATCTGGGATGGTTCTTCCGTCGTCTGGTCGCCAGGTCGGTTGCAGGCGTGGCGATTGCGGCGTCCGGCATCGGCGTTGCGCTCAGCCCCAGTGGATCGCTGACGGTCACCTGGCTCAATCTGATGCTCGCGTCGTTGTTCTGTCTGGAATCTGCGAGCTATCTCTACCGACGCTTGCAACGGCAGGTCGAGACGGATTCGTTGACCGGAGCAGTGAACCGAATCGGGTTCGAGCGCAACGGAAGTCAGTACCTGCGCTGGGCCGAGAAGTCCGGCGCACCTCTGGCATTGGTGATGATCGATCTGGACCGCTTCAAGCGAGTGAACGACGAGTACGGCCATCATGCCGGCGACCGGGTGCTGGCTCGATTCGTCACCGAGGTTCGGCGAGGTCTTCGTGCGTCCGATGTGGTCGCGCGTATCGGCGGCGACGAGTTCGCCCTCGTCCTGCCCGGAATCGACGAGCAGAGTGCCCACAGTCTGGTGGGGCGTCTTCAGCAGCTCACCACCAGTGCGTGGTCCTCGGGTTGCGCAGTGAGTTCGCGCGGCGACACCATGGACTCGCTTCTGGCCCGTGCGGATGCTCGACTGCTCGACGCCAAACGACTCACTCACTCGACAGAACGGGACAGATCAGATCGGGCCTGACGGTCGAGTACCCTCGGCCCAACGCTCCAGGCCCAATCCGGTCTCGAAGCGTCGCAACGATTTCGAGATCGGGTCCGTGAATTCGAGTGCACTGGCGAGTAATTGGAGCGGGTCGGTGAAGTCGTCGACGGCTCGGCCGGATGCCGTCGGGTAGAGGTCGTCACCGAGGATGGGTACGCCGAGCGAATTCATATGCAGACGTAGTTGATGGGTGCGGCCGGTCAACGGTGTCAATCGATAGCGGCCGAGTCCGTCTCGATGCTCCAGGAGTTCGACGGTGGTGTGCGCGTTGGGTTCTCCGTCGACCTTGTGGGCAGTGAATTGTCCCTTCTCCGAGACGATTCGACTGCGAACGACGGTCGGCAGTGTGAGCGACGGGTCGTAGCGCGCGATTGCCTCGTACTCCTTGCGGACCTTGCGATCCTGGAAGAGCGTTTGATACGCGCCGCGCAGTGTCGGATCCACGACGAACAGGACCAGGCCCGCGGTCACACGATCGAGCCGGTGAGCGGGCACCAGTTGCGGTAGTTCGAGTTCGAGACGCAGTCGCACGAGCGCGGTCTGCAGAATATGTCCGCCGCGGGGGATGGTCGACAAAAAGTGAGGCTTGTCGATCACCAGCAACGCGTCGTCCCGGTGCACGATCGAGATATCGAACGGCACAACGGTTTCCGACGGTAGGTCGCGGTGGAACCAGACCGCCTCGCCGGGAACGTATGGAGCGTCGAAGGAGATGGGACCGGCCATGTCGACGATGTCACCGGCGGCGAGCATGGCGTCGATCCGGTGCGGGGGAATGCGTGACTCTGTAGCGGCGAGGAACTCGCGAACGGTGAGCCATATGCCGTCCTCGGGCATGCGTATTCGCGCGGGATCGAGACCGTGCCGCTTCGCCAGGGGCGGTTGCTGGCGTCGTCTCACCGGAAGAGCGTATCCGCCCGCCGAGATCGCACTTGTGCAGACAAATCAGTGCCATCTGCCTGCACAAGTGCGAGTTCGCTACTCGCAGCCGATGCCGTCGTTGTCGCGGTCGAGATGAGGTCCGTAGCCGTACTCGTCCCGATAGACCGGGTCGGCTCCGGCGTCGCGCGCCGCGTCGCAGTTCTCGTACTGGAATGTGCCGCCCTGGCGGGGTGCGGGCGCTGGAGCTGCGAGTGGGGCCGGGGGGTGGGGGCAGGAGAACCGGGC
>NZ_BAOX01000022.1:0-34803 GCF_000813105.1 Rhodococcus sp. BS-15
CGCTTCGCGGCCCTCGTAAAAGAACGTCGCCGTAATCACCTCACGCACAACACCTTCCGTCACACCAGCACACACACCGAACCCCGCTCCGCGGAGTCCTCGCAGGCGCTTCGCGCCACACACACTGGTAAACAACATGATTCGATCATACCACACACACCACACCACCGCAGACCGCTCCGCGGCCCACTCACACCACACACAAACCACTGCACCACAACACCATTCACACACACGAGACCGCTACGCGGACCCGCACACAACGCCACGACAGACGCCGCCACACCGCTCCGGACACACCCCACCGACACCAGACCCACCCCACACACCGAACAAACACACAACCACCGAAACCCACACACATTGCCGCACAACACAATTCAACGCGCCCTCAAACCCATTGCACCACAACATATTTCAAGCACCAAAACGCGAGCACCAAACACATTGCTACACAACACACTTCACACACACAAAATGGCCACCACACCACCTACACCCACGGACCAGCCAACACCCGATCCAACGCCACATCACCCAACGGACCGAACCGCACCGTCACATAATTCCCACCACCACCATCCACCATCGACTCACGGTTGTACTCGTTGTTCCCCACGAACCCCTCCGAACCCGACCCCCGCGTCCACCTCACCGACTTCAGGAACCCGAACAGCGTGACACCCAACCACGACTCCCGAGCATGCTCGACCGCATGATTGTTCTCAGGCACCGACCACAGCACCGTCCGCCCATCGAGCACCACAGACGCCTCCCCCCACTCCCACGACTTGGTCCTACTCGACGCCCTGCCGTACCCGGCCGCGGCCAAATCCTTCTCCCCCGGCTTTTTGCCCCCGGACGCTCGGAACAGCGACTCCACCGCGTGCGCCCTCTCCCACCAGTTGGACCAGTTGCCGTCGTTGTTCGCCTGCTGGCGCTCCGTCTGACGCAGCCACTGTGCTGTTGCCTCCTTCCTACGCTTCACTGGTGTCGACTTCACTGCTGCCCAGGCTTTCTCGGCCAGGGCCTGTACCGCCTCGCGCTCTTTGTCGGCTGCAGCGTTCATTGTTTTGCGGAATCTGGCGACCTCTGCGCTCGGCAGAATGATGGTTCCGGATTCCCATTCATGGCATGACATTTTCGGTACTCCAAACTCCCGGCCAGGTTAGCGATAGAACGCCGGGTTCGTCTGAGCGGTGATGGTCGGTCACCGCCGGTTCATCAGCTGGGGGACTTTCACCCCTGCATCCGCCGGCACCGGCACAAGTGCGTCTCTTGAGCGCTGCGCGGCAGAGTGTTTCGGGATCTTGGGTTCTTCGCCCGCGTGCGGCCCCGACCTATCCGTACGAGGTCGGGGCCGCGGGCTTGCATTCACCGAGCTCGTAATGCTCAGGCCAGCACCCTGTCCAGCGTCGCGGTCACCGACGCGTCGAGCTTGTCGAACCGACCAGTTATCGCACCTTCACGATTGCGATCGGCGCGGCTCGCACCCTTCACCGGCTGCTTGTGGTGCGCCCACGTGTTCACTGCCTGCAGCACACCGAACGCGGTCCCCTGCCACAGGTTCGCACGCGAGTCGTGCCGGTACATCTCCACCAGCTCGTCGCGTACACGCAGAGCGATCGTCCGCGAACGGCCGTCCTCCTCCGGCAGCGGCTGCCACGCGTCCAGGAACGCGAACCACTGCCGATCGGTCACCGTCGTCCCGCTCAACGTCCGCAGCGTCTCAGCGAAGCTGTCAGCGGTGCTCTCGACCAGGCTCAGCGCTTGCCGTGCCTCGTTGATCCGCAATCCCGAGTGGCGGCTGTGGCGAATCTTGACCTGCTGATCCCGCGACTCCGACAATGCTGCCGCCATCGTGTTGTCGCAGACAGTCGCTGTCACGGTCCGAGCGAAGGTGCTCGCGAGACTGCCGTCGAGCGACGTCGCGGCCAGCAGATTCGGGCGATAGGCGAACCCCGTCCGATCGTCGTGCAGCGTCTCGGGCACCGACACTTCCACCCATGCCTGCCCGCCCTGACGCAGCAACCCCGCAGATGAGACCACAAGGGTGTCGCCGAGAATGTTCGACACCGCACCCAACAACCACTCCCGATACTGGTGCGGCTCGTAGCTCTCGGAGAAGACCTTGAACACGTGCCGATTGTCGCTTCGCGCCACGGCCACCATGCCCGGAACTTGTTGAGCCGCAACCGGACGACCCTCGGCATCGAGCTTGGTCATAGTGTCCAGATCGGCTGGGAAGTCAGCGAACACCGGAACCTTGATCGCATCCCAGTGAAACAGGCGATCCACCACGTCACCGACAGGGATCGGGCCTGGGTAGTGGTTGCTGACCTCCCCTTGAGCAGCCGCACTGTGATGCCACTGATAGCCGCGCTCGTCCGTCATACCCATGAGCGTGTTCGTGTTCAGCCAGGTAATAGTTTCGTTCGTCATCGAACTCGAATCCTTCTTATTTCGGTTGGACGGTGAGTGGTCAGTTCGCCGCCCATCAACTGGGACGAATACGAACCTAGCGTATGACCCCGACAGACCGCAAGAATTCAAAGTGGTTGTCTCCCAGTCCCTTTACATCCCTATCGCCCACGGAGAGGGGCCATTGTCAAGAGCTCAATAGCGAAAAATGACACCGCCCCAACCAGTGCCGGGGCACTGGTTGGGTGTTCCTCAAAAGCGCTGCTTCGCAGACCCTTTCACTCCGGACTGGCGTTACGCCGAACAGCCTCGCCCCTGATCTGCACAGGTGCAGGAACGGCCAGCCGCGAAAACGTAGCCGTGAACTAGCGCTGAACCGGCCACCCTGGACCAATGGATTCCATCGTCGACGAATACCAAGCGGATCTGCACGCACTGAACACGGAATTCCTGGCCATATCCGTCCAGATTCCTCTGTCCATGTTCGCGATCGTTCCCTCTCTGAGCGACGACGAGATATGGCCGCTTCTGAGCGCGATCGCAGCCGACGGCGCGATGACGGACGGGAGCGAGAAGGCACGCCTACTGGGCAAGCTCGAGGCGCTCGTCAGATCGTTCATGGACCGTCGACGCCCATCGGAAGCCTCACGGGGGCTCTGGCAACAGATTCCTTCGACGTGGGATGCCCACAGATGAGGATTCGATCCGGCTCGCTACGCGCTGTCAGGTCCGCAACGACTGCGGACAGCCGGATTTCGAGCGTCGCAGCCACATCGGTATCCCTCCGATCGAGCTGTACAGTCGCTCGATCGCGACCATCGGGGAGATCATCGCCGACGCGCCGGCCGGGGAGCGAGAACGCCTGACGGAGATTGCCGACATGTACGCGCGGCCGCTGGACTCACACGATGAGATCGAGTGGACGATCATGCCTCCACACATCACCGGAGGATTCCACGGACACACCGTCTCCTACGGCTGGGGGTACGACGAGTGGCTTGCTTATGAGGCCGCCAAGATGCCCGCCGGCTATGTGGCGTCTCGCCTTGCGCGTGAGGAGATTCAACGCCGGCGTTTCGCTTCCGCCACCGACGTTCGGGACCGCGCGATTCGCGAGGCCCTCGCCGAGGGCGAGTCGGCGACGGTCCTCGCGAAGCGCACCGGCCTCA
Organism: Rhodococcus sp. BS-15; assembly: GCF_000813105.1. Taxonomy (NCBI): domain Bacteria; kingdom Bacillati; phylum Actinomycetota; class Actinomycetes; order Mycobacteriales; family Nocardiaceae; genus Rhodococcus; species Rhodococcus sp. BS-15. Next base: position 3,591 of record NZ_BAOX01000022.1, read on the forward strand.
CACGCGCCCGTATCTACCAGATCCGAGACGAGGGATGAGCGCCGCGGTTCTATTTTCATGTGCCCGTTCACGGGGCGCTAGTCCGGGTCACCACCGTCATTCGAGATGCCGTAGACGGTGTGGCCGAGCGCGGATCTCAACCCCCGCCCCGATCGCACGTCTTCTGTGTGAAAGACCATCAACGAGCCGGACCACGACAACAACGTGAGCGACGCAGGCCACTTCTTGGCCAACCGCTCGAGGCTGCGTATCGCCCGCGTCTCTTCTTCCGTGAACTCGTCGACGGTCGTCACCTGCCCACTTTCAATGCCAGTCGGCCGACCCTCTTCATGCCCGCAATCGGGGCAGTAGCCGCTCGGCAGCTCGTCGTCATCCTCAGCCGCTGTCACGATGAGCGGGAAGTCGCACGCGGGGCACTTCAGCTCATCCATCCGGCTGTCCCCCAATTCATATCGGCATCGGGTGTCATGACACTCCCAGCGATGTCTCGTGGAAGTCCGTACTGCTCTCGAGAGCAGTGTGCCGGCGTTCCGTCAGCTTGCGAATCAGGTCTGTGGGCAAGGCCCATAGTCTGCGCTTCCGCGCGTCAGTCGGCGCTCAGATCGTGTCCAGCCCGAGTGATCCGAGCTGCGATCGAGCCATCTGCTCGCAGTGCACCTTAACGTCGGCGCGAACTTCGGCCGGGGACATGTAGGCACCGTTGTTGTACTCAGCTGCCCACGCGTCGATATCGATGTCGATGGTGTATTCGATCTTTACTCTCATGCCACCTCCTCAGGATGCAGGCGCAGCGGGGTCAGAGCGCTTGAACCGTGGATCCTTAATCTGTCAGGTCTGAACCGGCCCGCCCCTGTGTGCACTCTTGCCGGGGATACGAACTACTGGCAGTTAAGGGAACCGAGCCCGTTCCGTCACCAGTCGGGGAGCCACTGGACCCGCTCGTCCGGCGCAAGTCCATCCAGTGCACGACCGACAGCAACAATCGTCGTCCGTTGAATGGTGGCCACGCCGTCACCGTCTCCGTAAGCGTCGCGCCACTGCTGCGCCGATTCGTTCTGGCGAATGAGCTCGGCGCGGACCGCCTCGATCCGACTCTCTGCATCCATAACGCAGTTCGTTCCTTCCGAAAGACGGGGTTCACACCAATGCTACCCACGATATTATCGTAGGAACTGCTATCTTGAAAAGCGCATCATCGGCCGAAGTGCCCGCTCCTTCACCGTCACGGTCTGTCGAGCGTGGGACGCGAACTGCGCAAGGGAGCACGGAGAGCCCACCGGCCTTGAATAGATCTTTGATTTACGAGTCGAATCTTCCGGTCCGCCTGCGGCGCATGGTCCCCTTTGGACCGACAGCTGGGTTAGTAGAACAGTTGTTCGATTCGATGGGTACTGTTGGAACATTCACCGAGAGGGGTTTCGCACGTTGTCCGACCATGGCCGACTCATTCGCACTCGTGATGGTCGGTGGCAGGAGTCGGCACCTCGAGCGTGCGCCAACGGGCATCTACTGGTGGGCGGTGCCGTCTTGGTCGGGAGCACTGTGTGTTCGTGCTCGGTGCACCACCACCGGACACATCGATGCCTCGTGTGCGAGTCGGTCACCTACTCTCCCCCACGTGGGCAGTCCTGCGAGGATTCGAGTTTCGACGGCCGCGGGCGATCGTAGGCAAGGTCTCCGCGGGGTCGGTCAGGCCGGTCCGACCGCGAAATCGTGCGATGCCCCGTCGACGGCACTGTTGGGGAATGTGGCCATGCCGACAAGCTCACCACGATCGTAGATGCGCGTCTCGGGCTCGCAGCGGTTGCCTTCGTCGACATCTGGGTCATCGGAGGGCGTGTACACGGTGGCCATGACCACGTCGTCGTTGCAGAAGACGGACACGACGTCCTGACCGTCTTCGGTGCTCATCCCAGTATCGATGTGTTCAGCGGGTATGCGGTAAAAGATCGTCGGGGTGTCGTCGTTTGTGCTGTCCATGTCTCTCCTCGCAGCTAGCAGTTCTGTGGCAGATTCGGGGCCGGCAGGGGGGACGGGGCCCTGATGCGACGTTCCGTTTCAAGACTGCACCGCTCGTAGACCGGCGGCGGAGCTGTTCGGGCGCGGCGGCCGATCGCCTCGGTTTCCGTCTCATGCGTCGGCGAGCTGCCAGACGGTATCCCGATACTCGGACCAGGGCATCTCGCTCTTGTCGCCGTGCGCGCGGCGGTCGAGGTAGATCTGACCGAGCGCGCGCTCGATCCGAACGATGTCAGCCGACATATGGCCTTCGTGTCGCAGGGCATCCCTCATCGCCGAATCCATCGGCCAGCCAGCCGATTCCAAATGGGCGCTGCACGATCGGAAGTGGTTTTTGCCATTGCCATATACCTCGACCCCGCATTCACAGGTCGAGTGAATCTTCCGCCAGGCACCCCTGCGGGCGGCCGCCTTGGTCCCGTCATTGCTCATCGCTGAAATCCCATCAGTAAGCGCCTCAACCAACGACCCGGAGTCCCACGATGTCTTTGGCTGCGAGAAGCACCGCACCGATGTACACAGACACGTCCAGAAGACTCGGTGTTTTGCCCACGATAATAGCGCAATAGTCTCAATCCGCGCCCTGGCCATGCTCGCCGAACCAAGCCCGGCGCGATCGCATCTTCTCTCGATGCACTCCAGCGCCCGCCCCGGCTGCCTACGATGGCCGTGACTCAAGAACTGCCGAAAGGTGACACCCGGTGGACAAGCGTAACGTCGAAAGATTAGTGAACGAATACGTCGAGGTGGTGGGGCGCGGCGATCGTATCGAGGATCAATTCGTGGAGTGCAAAGCCTCGTTCATCGCCGACCACGGCAAGGCCGCCCGCCAGATCGGGGCCTTGGCGAACGCCGCTCACGGACAGGACGCGATGTGGATCGTCGGCCTCAGCGAGGCCGAACGCAGTGTCGTACCATTCGAGCAGCTCGAGCTCGCAAACTGGTGGGCACAAGTCAAGCGACGCTTCGCCGAGGTCTCGCCTGACATGCAGGACCTGACCGTCAACACAGAGCATGGAGTCGTAACGGCTCTCCACTTCGAGACGGACCGATCGCCTTATTTGGTCACTACGGACGGGCATGGCGGCGTCGAGCGTGAGGTACCGTGGCGATCCGGAACGGCCACCAGATCCGCTACCCGCGCTGAGCTCCTGTCCAGCGTGCTCAACAGGTCGAAGGTTCCCGAATTGGAACTGATCGACCCGCTTCTGTATTGGGACGGATCGGATGAGTTGCATTTCACCGCAACACTGTTCGTATCCGCAACCTCGCGAGCGCTGCTTCCTCGGCACAAATGGGCGATGTCGGTTCGGTCGAGCAGTTGGCGCGGGGCAAATGAGCTCAGAATGCACATGAAGATGCACCGCCACACAGCAGAGGACTACGCCACACGCGACTTGCAGAAGCTTCTCGAAAACCCGCCCCCTGCAAGCGAAGTATACGAAGCCGAACACCCTCTGGGAGTACTCGTCCGAACAGCCGGTCTGGTCGTCAACGGGTCGGATTCGGTCCATTTTCGCGCCACGGGCAAGATGAGCGCGCTCCAAGCTGAGAACGTTTCCGACGTGGCATATTTCGACCTCGACATCGAACTGCCGGTCGATCGAGGCGATACCGCAGCCAGATGGGTGGGCAAGTTCAGATGGCGCAAAGCTCCCACCCGCTCCGGGTATCAGGAAACGTGGATTCTCGATGAGGGCGCTTGAGGCACCGTGACGCCACTCCGCCGGATCCAGCCGGCCGATTCGTTCCCACCAAAATGCCGAGTGCACCGACTCGCGATGAGCCTTTTGGAGCCAGCTGCCCCTTAGTTTGGACGCGCCTGGCTGCAGCCCGCGGCTAGGGGTTGTACGGAACTACCTCGGCGCTTCCGGGGACGGAGATCACCATGAGTTGTCGACTGTGGGTCGTTTTTCGATAGGCAGCTGAGCCTTCACATCAACCCCGCCCGGACGATGGCGGTCGGCTCTTCCTCGGTCAGAACATCTTCGGGGTCGATCATCCGAGCCCTTCCCTTCGCCGTACGGGCGCGCCCACCCTGCCCTGGACTACGTCCCATGCTGCAGAGAGGGCTTCGCCAATGTCATCGAATCGCTGCCCTGGCCGCCCCGCCTTTGTTTGTATGTCCACGTAGCAGCCACGAGTGCTGTCGTAGTTCTCACGGTCACCGCGGCGGACCACGATGCGCAGGTCGCCGTCATCGTAGGTGTGTTGCAGACCCCAACGGAAGGTCCGTGATCCCTGCTCGATACGTCCGTCTCCGTGATGGAACGGCCCGTCGAGGTGCTGCACCAGTTCGCTGGTGACGAACCCTTCTGGAACGTGCTGCTCGGAATACGTTTCCGCCGATGTCATCTGCGGCCTCCCTCGTCGTTGCAGCTAGTCACAGAACCCGCATGGCGTCGGCTCGCGATGCCCACGTTTGTCAGCTGCGAGGCCAGTAGGGTGCAGCGGCGAAGGGCGCGAGGAGCTCCGTGAAGTCTTCTGGTGCAATGAGGTCTTTCATGGCGATCCCCACCGCCAAGTTTCGGGCGACTTCCGACCCGCCACTGGCGACTTTGAACAGCCTTGACCGCGTGCCGGTGAGTTGATTGGAGACCGAATTCGCCAGTAGCGCAGCCGATGTTCGCCATGGGGTCTTCTCCATCGCCTCGTCCAGGGCTTCGTCGCACGCAACGAGGGCGTCAATATATCTACTGTCAGGTGCGCCGCGATCGGGTTCCGCGGAACTGTATGCGGGGGCTTCTCGCATCCACTTCTGCATCGTTACTTCCCAGTCACGCGCTCCGTCTACGGCGTTGGCGAGTTTCTCGAAGAACGTAAGCAAGTCCGCGCCGTTGGGTCCGAAGAGCGCATCCCGTGGCAGTTCTGCTGTGACTACAAAGGAATCGACCCGCGCCGTATCGCGGTCGGTCATTGCGCCGATGTGCCCCTCACCTTCGATCTCGTAGGCCCGCCACGGCCACGATGCCGATCCGGGGGAGGCCGAGCTGGTGAGCGCTTCGATGGACGTGCTCGCACTGATGCGGTCGGTGACGGTTTCGCCGGTGGCCAGCGCTCGCCGGAAGTCGAGACCTCGGTTGCGTTTCCGCGTCGGGAATCGGCGATCGTCTGCGTCTACTAGTACGTACAGTTTGTCCGTCATCGAACCTCCTCTGGTTGGCTCCAGTTCTCTGTGATGTTATCACATAGCTTTCGGCGGGATGGTAGGCGTATAGCTGTCAGGTCTTGGTGTTCGGCATGTACTTGTGGGGACCGAAGAACCCAATGTGCACCTTGTTTCGATCGGTGTCGATGTGGAAGTAGATGCGGGGCGCGAGCATGCCTCCGCCGGTGGCGATCTTGATGTGGGCCTGCATATTGATCACCCCCGTCTCGGAGACTTCAGTGGAGACGGGAAGGTCTCTGCAAGCCGACAGCTTAGGAGACTTGTTCACGGTGTCCGATTCCTTCATCGCGAGCTTGTCAGGGGTCGCTCTCCACGCCAGCTCATGGCCGGAAGACTGGCACCAGATCCAATAGCCGTTGTTCGGCTTACCGGCGGCGACCTCGGTGACGAACGCATGGAGGCTGCGGAACGCCAGCCACGACATCTGACCCCACGATCCGGCGTTCGGCGTCGAATCGAGAACGTCCAGATCTCGCAGAGCTGCGTCCGGGATCTCGAGTCTGTCTCCGAGATGATCTCGCGCTTTTCGTGCAGCATCGGATGGGTTCGACGCCCCTGTCGGCATCGACGATGCAGCGGCATTGTCGGTGTTCCAGAACTGGTCGGCTGTGGTCAACTGTCCCTGCAGATAGCTCACGTGACGCTTGGCTTCGTCCGCGACCTGGATCGCTTCGAGGCGATCGTCCAGGGCCGCCTGGAGGTCGATCTCTTGTGCGAACGCGTTCTCGTCGGCCGCCCGGACTTGTTCGCGGAGCTCGGCAATGAGTTCTTCCGCAGCGGCCAGTTCATCGAGTGCGTAGCCAGAAGGCCGGTTGTGTCGTCGTTCGTGGCCGGCGCCCCCCGCAGAAGCGATTTGGCGGCCGGATAGCTGGTGGGGGGTTGCCGCACAGCGGAGACCGGGGCAAGCGTCCGTGCGGCGATGTGGGCGGCTGTTCCCGCCGATCCGTAGTACCGGTCCGCGGTGACGTACCGGTGCCGCCAGGCATCGGTCGGTGTCGAGGTGTCGAGTCCTGTGAGGTACATCCGGAAGGCTCCGTCGTAGACGCCATGGCGCTCCCCTAACGCTGCGGTCAAGGCCGATGCCGCAGCGATGTCGACGGCCACCACAGAAGCCGCCCCTGCCAAGGCCTTGGCGGCGTTGCTGACGATCGACCCGAAGGTGTAGGGGCCCTTCCGATACACCGCGAAGCGGGCCGGGTCCTCGGCTATCACCACGACCGGAAGGCGGCGGTTCGCGTCGAGAATCATCGAAGCCAAGTCTGCGCAGGCCTCTGCACCACGGTAGAACGTCGGCTGTGTCGACAGCGCGCCTCCGTTCTCGTCGAGGCGGGGCGCTACGCCGATATCGAGAAGGGACCGCACGAGTTTGGGTGCGCGAGGCCCGAGGGCCCCGATCTCGATGTTGCCCACGGCTTCGACGTCGACCCACAGCCAACCTTGTGCCGGTTCGTCGCCGGTCGTCCAGGAGCGCAGGATGGTATGCCAGCGGACTCCGCCCGCTGCGGACGTCTCGATGAGGTCGGCGCGAGCAACGTCACGGATCGGACCGTCCGAATACGCCATCGCCAAGCGTGTTTCGACGGTGGTCTCGTCACCCCTGCGCATGATCGTGGCCGAGGACTCTCCGACGTCGACCGGCCGTAAGGCACCGTCGGTCTTCTCATCCACCCACGCCGCCCACTCTGCGACCGCAATCTCACTCGCGTTCGGTAGGTCGTCCCGCCAGATCGCGCGGTACACCAGTGACATTGAGCCCCCTTGTTCGTCTATTGCCGGATCGAGATCCGAACGTCTTGCGACACTGTCACTACTCACTGTTCCATTCCGCGCCTGATCGTCGCGGCAGAACCTTCGGTCGAATGCCCTTTGACGGACGTAGCATCGTCCGATGAGCGACTACGACGACATGAGCCGCGCGGAACTCGATGAAATCGGCGCGCACCTGGCCTCTGAGACGGCCCGCGTCAAACGAGAGCGGAGAGCGATTCCGGATCTCGAACCACACCTTGTCGAATGGGACACCATTACTCCTGAGCTCGTTGATGAGTTCCAACAGATCCTCGATCACGCGACCACGGAACGTGACACCCAACAGTTCCTTCAGGAGCACCGGCAGCTTCTGCTGCAACCGCTCCGGGGTGGCCATGGCCGGTGGGTACTTCCCCAGAAAGCGTTTGGTGGCCACTTCCGAAGCGACTTCATGATTGCCGAGTTGAGTAGCAGCGGGTTCGAGTGGACTGCAGTCGAACTCGAAGGCCCCCAACGGCCGTTGTTCACCAAGACAGGTCAACCGGCTCAATATTTGAGGAAGGGCATATCCCAGATCGAGGAATGGCGGCTCTACATCAAGGAGAATTTGGATGCGTGCCGGAAGCCGCGTGCCGAGATGGGACAGGGCCTGGCAGACATCGACGATCAAGTACGCGGGTGGGTCATCATTGGTCGGCGAGATCCTGCGGACGAGAAATTCAAACGGCAACGTCGCCAGCTCGCCACTCGGCACAACGTAGAAATCCGCACTTACGACTGGCTGATCGACAGAGCAAGGGAACGGGTCGACGAGCTGGCGCGTGCTCGGTCCGCAGACTGAGCCCGACTAAGAGGATCGTCAGAACAGGTACGTCCGATGGTATTCAACAGTGCCAGTGCAGGATTGGATGGCACGCTCGGTGAACTCTCCGATCGGGGGTCGCCATTGCTGTCGTTGGCGTTCGGTCAAGTGCCACCAGAGGGTTGTGTCGCGAATGTCGATTTCGACCTCCAATCCTCGGTCGAAGAACCATTCGGGGGCGTGGCCGGTGATGTCGGCGAGGAGCAGCAGCTGCTCGAAGGTCGGGTACCGTATCCCGGCTTCCCATTCGTCGACGGCAGGTTCCGCTGCGCCGCAGGCGGTATCGACCTCGGGTCCGAACAATCCGGCACCGTCGAGGGCTTGTGTGATGCGGAACGGGACTATTTCCCCTGCTGCCCAACGTAGTTCGACCTCCGCAAATGCGTCCCCTCTGCGATTGTCCGCCAGCGAGCGGGCGGCTCGACGCCGCAACTGTGCAGCGTCGGGATCGGTCGGCGGGGTCACGGCCGATCACCGGCTCCCCTTCGAGGCAGGCGAGGGGTAGCTGTTGTCGGCCAGCATCTCGGCATGGCGTCTCTCAGCACCTTGTCCGTTTCAGTTCCGGCCGGTCACCTGTTCGGCCCACCGCTCGACTCGCGTTCGCGTAGCCGGGGCGAGGCCTGCGGAGCCGTCTATTTGCTCGACGACGGTGGGAACGCCGAGATCCGAGCGGTCTTCGGCCCAGCCGAATTCCTTCCCCCCGAATATCTCGTCGAGCCACGCAAGTGGCCTGTCGCGGCCGACGTAGTCGAGCACGGCAGTCGCCTTCGATGTCCATCCGAAGCGAGTACTCACGTGTACGCCGACGTCGAGCACGGGCAGGTCTGTGGTGAGCCCGATCCTGGGCGCGATCCACTCGTTGGCCATGTCACCCCAAGTCGTGCCCCATACGGCGTCGACGCCGAGTGCCACCAGCGCTTCGATCCACTCTCCGTGCTGCGGATGGAGGTACACATCGAACTCGACCTTCTCCCCCGCCGGGTTGGGGCCGCTGTACCGATGTCGGGCAAAGCCATTGCGGGCAGGCTCTGGCCCGAATGGTTCAGGACGCCGTCGACGTCGAGTACGGGCACTGGTGAGGTCATGGGCGGCGCGTCTCCTGATTGCAGTGGAAGCCGATCGCGGCGGGTACGTTCTCGTCGGACGGACGGTGCGGCTGGGCGGAACTGCGCTCGGTCGAGTTGACGACGGCCTCGTTGTCGGCCAAACGTCGTCCACAGAGCGGGCATTCGTAGGACGAGGGGTCGTGCACGGTGTCGCGTATGCGTTGGTGGTAGTCCGCGTGACTGATCTCTGCGTTCACTGTGTCGCTCCTACGGTCGCCGTGGTGCATCTGGTTGTTCGGTCTCCTGGTTTGCCGTCACAACACGCTGACTCGGCTGTTGTCACGTGCGGTCGACTGCCAGTACGGCCGTGTGGCGGAACACGTAAGCGATCGACTCAACGGTTCCGTCCCCTTCGACTTTCGACGGCGTCTGCACGTCCGCCGACACCATGACCGCCTGCGGTAGGTGGTCGATCGACCGGATGCGCCATTCGGTGTCGATGTCGCGATGAACGATGTCGCCGACAACCAAAGCTGCTGCGGTGATATCCAACAGGGCCACTGCGCCTACTCCGGTCGTCGAATGGGTTCGATGGTTACGAGATCAGGACGCCAGCCCGTCAGTCGATCGTGATCTCGATCTCCGATAGCTTTGTTGGATGATAATACCGCACAGCCCTGTCGCGTTCGCGGCTCGTGCGCAGACCCGAACTTCCCTGTCAATCCACCGGTTTCGTCGACGGATGTCGCAGCCAAGGCCCGCTGCTATGGTGCAGACCGTCTACTGGTCACTGGCCCCGACATGAAGAGTCCAATCATCGCTCTTGCCGTCTGCGGTACGTCGGGTCAGGATCGCGCCTACGACCGTTGCGCTGGGAAGTATGAGGTCGGCTGCGGGCCCGTGGAGATCGACGTTCGTGTGGACACGGAGTGCGTCAAGGGTGATGGCCTCCCGGACCATCGTCTCGATCCCTCGCTGCGCCGACGCGGCATCGAGAAAGGGCCCTATGGTGCCTGCACCGAGGGGCCCGCGCTCCGAGCCCAGCAACAACTCTCCTTCATAGAGCCAGTGCGTGCCCTGCGACGGCGTGGAGCTCAGGATCATCTGATCCGCGAGAATTGTCATGCGGCAGTGCCTTTCTCGATCTCTGCGTACAGCGTGCGCGAGGTGGTTGGCTGATACGGGCTCGGTGAGACAGTGGGGTCGTCGTCCACCTCGAGCTCGAGCTCGATGGATGGGAGGGGGCTCGTCAGCCAGCTCCAGCCGATGAAAATCAGGCCGCCGACGGCAGTGGTGGCCAGCCAGTAGCCCTCGGAGTGCGCCAGGATGGGTACCGGCGCGAGAAGAACCGGAATCGTCATCGGCGCGAGCCAGACTGCCCACAGTCCGGTGACGGCGACCGTGACCATGGTGCGCACGCAGTTCCCGACAGTCATTCGGGGAAACCGCAGCAATGCTTGTGCGCGTACGACGGGATCCGGGGCGGTCGGCCGCGTGCGGCTCACAGCGGCACCGCCTTGCCGGTGCCGGCAGATTTTCGCCGTGTGCGCGTGACGCCGCCCGTAGTTGCAGCGAGGGCGAGAGTGAGGACGGCCACCCCTGCGAACGCTCGCATTGCGTCGTCGTTGTTCGACCCGGCGGCCAGGTATCCGACGATAGCGAGCCAGCAGAGGGCATCGATCGGAGTCACCGCGGACGCAATCGCCCTCCCAAAGGACGGAACCATCACCGCCCAAACAGCGACCGAGAACATCACGCAATATGCCGTGAACACGATCGCTATGTCGACCATGTTGGTCCCCTACCTGTCGTCCGGATTATCGGTATCAACAGTGTGACACATAACTGGTTTAATAGTCGAGTTATTGTGACCGATAACCACGGCTATCGGGGGTGTTATCGTCGGGTTGTGCGTGTCTGAACAGGCAGACATTAAGCCTCCCGCAGCAGGTGAGGTGCCCTGCTCGCGGCTCGGCAACTTGCTCGGTGACGGTGCTGAATACAGCCAGCATTCTGCATTAGAACAGCATTTTTCGAGCATGCAGAACAGCCTCGAAACACTGGGCTTAAGACGTGGCCGGTGCCTACCGATCAGCGTCTCCCGATAGCGGCAGGCACCGGTGCTCGTGGCGCGACGACATCACTCTGCGTCGTCCGGTTCGATATCGACAGGTAGTGCGGGAGGGAGCCTCATCGAGTCCGCCGAGACCCCCGAGACCGCCGCACAGCGGACATCGATGACTTGCGACCATGCTCTGACCTTGTGAACTGAGGATTCGGGTGGTGTAAGCACGCGTTGGAGCGGGCGTGCTGCATCGTCCAGAACCGACACGGTCAAGGTCCCAGGAAACCCCGTTAATTCGGAGCGCAGAGATCAGTGTAGCGCCCGCGTGCGAGGCGTGCGGACTTGTTCATTGTGCAGATCGACCGCCGGCGAAAGAAGGTCTGCCGTGAGCAGTCTCAGGCGGTCTTGCGAGCAGTCCTACGTTCGGCGAGTTCGTCCAGGGTGGCGGAGTGGCCGCTTTCGGCGGATCCGCTCACCGCGTCCAGCTCGGCGACTTCTGCAGCTACGTCGGTGACCGTACGACCGAGAGCGATGCCGAACACGCCTTGGCCTCCGCGCAGCAGGTCGATGATCTCGTCGTCGGAGGTGCATTCGTAGACGGAGACTCCGTCGGAGACGAGCGTGATGGACGCCAGGTCGGCCGCGCCGCGCTCGCGTAGGTGTCCGACAGCCGATCGGATGTTCTGCAGCGATACGCCAGCGTCGAGGAGTCGCTTGACCACGCGAACAACGACGATGTCGCGGAATGAATAGAGACGCTGCGATCCGGAGCCCGAAGCACCGCGGATGGACGGCTGCACCAACTCGGTGCGTGCCCAGTAGTCGAGCTGTCGATATGTCACGCCTGTTGCCTGACGTACAGCGGGAACTCGGTATCCGAGGGTGTCGCCGTGATTTGTCCAGGTGGCATCGGAAAATGCGTCGGGCATCATCTCGTCGAACGAACTCTGGCCGGTGTTCATCGCTGCTCCAATACCGGCTGCTCGCCGGATTCGGTGGTACGTCCTGTAGCGATGACGATAGCCGCCGGAGACGTCCCGCGATACTCCGCGCTTCGGGCACATTCCCTGCCGCCAAGGCGGGGTGAAGGGGGCGCTACGAGTTGTGTCGCGAAGGGACTGATGGCGGCTGCGGTGGGCGCGTGTCGAACGCTATCGGCGACGGATGGTGACCGAACTGTCGGTGGGGTAGGACAGGGCCTGGCTCGTCCCGGTGTCTGTTTCGAGGAACACGTGCACCGTTGTGTCGTTGATTCGGTCGACCGAGTCGACCGTGTACACGAATGTCGATTCTGGAAATCCCTCGTCGGGGAAGTTTTTGTGGTCCTCTTCGACTACGTCGCCCGGTGTCAGGTCGAGCACGTTGATCGTTGTTGTGTCAGGCACGTGATTCATCCAATTCTGTTGTTGTGAAACGGCTACGGCTACCAGCTGGTTGTGGTGAGCACTACTTCGGACGTGTGCGTGACTCGACATTCCAGCTCGTACGGGTACGCGAGGTCACCGGTGGCGGCGATATCGCCTGTCTTCTCGACGTATCGGTCTGGGAGGTCCCCCTTCTGTTCCTCGGTGAGCAGCACCATGACGATGACCTCTCCCGCAGAGTGGCGAATCTGGCGGAGCTCGCCGGAGAACGGAGTCGGCGAGATGTCTGCGGTGAAGGTGATCTCATCGCCGATGTCGGTTCCTTGCAATTCTTCGGCCAGCTTCGATCTGGCTCGCTTCTCCGCCATTTCCCACTCCTGAGTCGGACTCTGTTTCAGCGCAGTAGTATTCAGCTTTAGGGTTTCCGGCATTTGGGCGTCGGCTGGACCGTTCTCAGTTCACGGCTTCGGTTGGTTGGTCTCCGCGGATTCGGCGTCCAGCGACCGATACGGCAATGGTGATCGCGAAGACCAGCACAAGCATGCAGACCGCGAGAATCGGGGCGGTGATGATGACGAAGGAGACGAGGCCGAGGACGGGGACGTCTGAGGCCGTATCGCCGGGTAGCCAAATGCTGATGATGTCGTCGAAAGATTCGACGACGGACCAGACCATGCCGACCGCGGTGGTCACGATTCCGGTCATAGCGGCCGCTATTCCCGCCACTGCGGCACTGTTTCGTCCGGTGAGCATCGCCGCGATGCCCATGAACAGCGCGAGAAGGCCTGCGCCGAAGATCAGTTCTGCGGTGCTGAACAGATCGGTCAGTTCGGTGGGCGCGGTCTGAGAGTTCACGGGTTTCCTCGTTCTCGGTGGTGGGCTGGTGTATGTGTAGTCCGGCGACGCCGATGCTGTCTACGCGGATCGTGTGGCCAGGTTGATTCGCGTCGGGCGCGGCACCGTCCGAACGTCGCCTGTGGGACCGGTGTAGTGAATTTCGATGTTGGACATCTCTGTCTGTTCTCGTGACTCATTTTTTGACAGTGGAGCTTTGCGTATCTCGGCTTCGCTACCGAGGTTCGAGGATCCGCGTGACGGTACGACTCAGGGCCGCCATCTCGGGCGATTCCGCGAGTGCTTGGATCTGATCGCTCCAGGGCAACGATCCGCCGTATTCGGCCTTTGCCGATGCTGCGAGATCCTGCACTGCACCGTCGCGTCCGTGCAGTCGTACTGTTGCCGATCGTCCCTCGGACGTTGTACCCGTCGCGTGCGAGAGGTTTTCCACGACGATCGTCTTGTGGTGGTCGTGCATGTAGCGACGGAGTTCTCTTGATGCGTCGGCTAACGCGAGCTCCTCGGCCGTGGTCACGGCGATGAGCACATCGGCCTCTGCTGGCCTGTTGGACCCGATGACGCGCCCTGGGATCGATCCGTGGCCTGCGGGGAGGTCTAGCAGGATCAGGTCCGCGCCGTCCACGTCGAGCGTGGCTCCGAGAAACGTCAGCCAGCTCCCGGTAGCCGCGTCGGTCCATCGCTCGGGTAGCCCATGAGGTAGCTGTCCGTGCGAGAACACCCGAAGGCCGTCGGCGACTTCGGTGGGAAGCATCTTCGTCATGCTGGCATCGATGCGGACGTCGCCAAGGTCGTGCAGAAGGTGCTGGGAGGGGCCATCCATGTCGAGATCGATCAGGACGACGCTGCGGCCCCCGGCTGCTATCGATCGAGCCAACGCCGCAGCAACGGTGGACTTTCCGACCCCACCTTTACCGCCTCCCACGGCGACGATCGGGGCACTGCCGAACATGCGAGGTTGGGCGGACAGAGTGGTCACGAGTGCCTCACTGACGAGTAGGTTCACGTACTGAGTCGCGGTGGTGCGGGCAGGCCAGCTCACGCCGGTGTTCTCGACCAATGCCTTGATGGGCTTGGTCAGCCGAGATGCTGTCATGGTCGACCGCGTTTCGAGCTGGGGCAGGACGGTTGCCACATTGGCTCCAGAGCGCCATTGCTGCCACTCGTCGACCAATGCTGCATAGCTGGTGACGACGGACTCTGTGGCTACCCTGCCGTTGGCAGAATGGACGTCGCCGTCGGCGCGGTAGAGCGCGTAGTCGCGTAGAAACTTGATCTTGCGTTGTTGCCATGGGTAGTCCAGTTGCACGTCGAGCGCGTCGAGTAGCTCCTTGACCGGGCCGGTAATCGGATTGACCACGTGCACGCTCGAAGACCAATCCAACGATGCCGGCAGGTCGCCGTCCCGCACAGGCGAATCCCTCTGGCCGAGACCGACGATCTGACTCCACTCCCCCATGTCCGGTACGAGACCCCCCGATGCTCCGCTGTTCCACATCCACGTGTTCTGGCGATCGGACTTGCGGCCCTGCACATAGCCGGGCTTGGCAGGATGTAGTTCGCGGTCCGGTAGAAACCATTGGGCGGCAGCCGCGTCGAGCGGGTTGTAGCAACGGTGATGTCCTGGCCGCCGGGGGTGCTTTTTCATGTCCGTGTCGATTCGGCCGGTTGCGGCCAGCGGGCGCAGCCGGAAGATTCCGCTTTCACTGACGAGAAGCGGGGTTCCTGCGGGCAGTTCAGCGGGAATCGGGGCACCTTCGCACTCTGCAGCAGCTGCCTCTTCATGCCCAAAGGTGGCGTTGCAGAGGTCGCAGCGCCATATCGGTGTGGAGACGTTGGTCGGCATTTTGCGTTCCTTGCCCTCTGGCTTCTACGGCCGGCCGAGCGGCCGTGGCATTCTCGGCACGTTTCTCTGCGATATTAGCAGACCAAGTTGCACTTCGGCTCGGGTTCGCCGAGACCGGCGACGCCCTTGTGGTCCCCTGGGCAGTTTGCTCGCCGGTGCAGGAAGGTCGAAGCGGTACTCGGCCCCAGATACGCGGCAGCCCCTGGCTGCCGCAGCTACACCAGGGGCCAACCCGACCGTCCGCACGTTGCGAGGAGTGCCGGTTCTTTGCCTGCTCAAGATCCTAGCAACACGACCAAGAGGGTAGCTCAGTCCTGGTCGGGCAGCCACAAGACAACGTGGGCTGGGTACGCCTGCGCGCGCTCTCAGACAGGCCCCTCGTAGACGGTGTCGCCCTCTACGTCGACCAGTGTCGTGTAGTCCGCCGCGGGGTCGATCGAGACGTCGAGGGTGCCGTCTGCGCGTACACCGACGGACACTTGGGATTCGCTGCGATCAGGGTGCGTGATGGTCAGCGTGACGACGTCGGCGTCGTCTGTTGCTGCGGGCCGTTCGACGCTGATATTGCTCATCGATCGCGCTGTTCGTCGACGAGCGCGTGCAGACGCGCGTTTTCCGCTTCGAGCTTGGCTATGCACTCTACGGCGTCGTGACTGGATGCTTCGTGCACGGCCCCCACTTCGTCTGGGTCCGATGGATCGAAGTCCTCTCCGACTGCGAAGTCGAGGGGCCTGGGGTCGACGTCGCCGACCGCCTCGGCCCATGGTCAGAAAGTCTCCGGTCATGCTCATGGGTCGATGCACTCCTTCTCGGTTCGGTTCCGTGAGTTGTCGGGCGTGGAGTTCGTTCGGGCGAGACCCGCGGGCGTGTCGGCAAGACTACGAGCGCGGTACGACACGCCCTCCGGGTAGCGACGGAAGCACTCCTAGCGCGGTGGGCGAAGGGGCTCGGGGAGCATCCCGCGGGATAGCGATCCCACAGGTGCCACTCGAAAGCGTCCTCGACGAGACTCAGCCGAACGACGGCTCACTGCGGTAGCCCGAGAGCGCGTCAAAATACGCAACCACTCGCCCCCATAGTCTACTTTGACATGATCAAAGTATATTTAGGTTCGGGATAGTCGCGCTTTCCGACGATCGGAGGCAGCAATGATCTGGTCTCCACATCGCGTCGAGGCGCGGACCTGGCAGCCGAGTCGGCGTCAAGGATCGCGCACCGACCGCACGCTGCAACACATCGAAGTGTCCATCCCACCCATGATCGGCGAAGCGCACTGCGATCTGTCCGGCTCGGTCGCCCAGGCCCACGAAGAGGCGGTCATTGCTGTCGCACGTCTGGAGGCGGGTTTCGGTGAGCACCTGGCACCCTTGTCCGATTTTCTGCTCCGGAGCGAGTCGGTGGCGTCGTCGAAGATCGAGCACGTCGACGCCGGCTGGCGAGCTTTCGGCAAAGGCGATCGCCGGAGGTCGATCCAACGCCGAGGCGCAATCTCAGCTTGCCGCCGTGCATGCTCTGGCGGCACTGGTCGACGCCGCAAGCGAAGGTCCGATCACCGGTGACAACCTGACCACCGCGCACAGACTGTCGATGGCACCGGACTTCTACACCGCACGCGATTCGGGCATCGTCCGCGACGTGCAGAACTGGATCGGGGGCAGTGACTACACCCCGATCGATGCCCTGTACGTGCCACCGCCGCCGGAGCTCGTCCACGAATTGATGACGGACCTGCTCGCCTTCGCAAATCGAACGGATCTACCCATACTCGCTCAGGCTGCGATCGCGCACGCCCAATTCGAGTCCATTCACCCTTTCACCGATGGCAACGGCCGCATCGGCCGGGCTCTGATCAGCGCAATTCTGCGTCGACGCGGGTTGACCAAGCGGGTCACAGTCCCTTTGGCCTCGGTGATGCTGGCGGACACAAGTCGCTACTTCGACAGACTGACCGACTACCGTGTCGGCGACGCAGATGGATTCGTGGAGTACGTCGCACACGCTGCGACTGTGTCCAGCTACGCCGCTCAGGACTCCGCCCGTGCCTTGGCCGAACTCCCCGAACACTGGCGCGCCACCGCCCGTCCTCGTGCCAATTCTGCGGACGCGAAGATCATCGACGCTTTGCTCGATGCTCCAATCCTGAACGCGGACAGAGCAAGCCAGATCACCGGCACCACCGATGCGAGTACCTATCGCGCGCTCGCCCGACTGACCGAGGCAGGCGTACTCGAGGTACTGACAGCGAGCAAGCGTAATCAGATCTGGGCTGCCACTGCGGTATTGGCCGAGCTCGATGCACTCGGCATCACCATCGAAAAGCGCTCGTCACACTGGGGACACCGGGCCCGAGTTTCAGTAGCCACTTTTTGATATTATCATTTACTTCGCGCTACAGTTCGTGAAGAACCGACACATCGTGAGGGAACCGCTCGCCCTCGGGGTGCGTCAAAGTGTGTATGAACTTCGAGGTACGCCAGGCGATCATCGACGAGGGATTCGACCCGGACGACCCATCGGTGTGGGTGGCGATGTGGTCGGTCAGCGACGTATTGCGCGAGGTCGCGAAGACGCCGTCCGGGGCTGAGGTCATCGACCGCAGTGGATCGATTACCGCACTCCGCCGATGGCTTGATCGTACGTGAAACACACTATGCTGCAACCGAACAGACTACGGACAGGAGTCCAATCGCATGGCGAAGAAGTCCACCAACGCTGCGCTCGATGAGATCGCCTCGTGGGTCGAGGTCATGATGTCGTCCGAGACATTTTCAGAACCGGCTGTGGCCGATGGGCCCAGTCGACTCGTCGCCGACGCGTTGGCGCACTTCTCCCCCGATTTCATCTCATCGGCGACCGCCGTGGGCTATTCGATAGATCAAGTGGCTGCGCTCAAGTACGGCCTGCCCGATTACGCGCAGCAGAAATCGTGGAACATCGGGAAGCAGGGATTCCGCGGAGACGCCGCCGCGCTGGTGCTCGGATTCGGGTCCGGACTGCACAACGGACTGGCAGGTGCGGCACTGGTCGAGAGCGGCCTGGCTGCATACAGCGACCACTGCGAGCGAGAAGGGACCGTCAGCGGCCATCCGCCTTCCCTGGCGGAGTGGGCCGAGCGTGCCCTCGCGTTCTTGTCCGAGCCCGCCTCCGCAGTGGCCGCAGCTGCGAGCACCGATCTCGTCGACGTCGACGAGTACTGATCACCCCAGACCTCGAGCGATGGTGGTCTCAGTTCCGCAGGGTGGCCGGTACCAGTCCGCGGTCACGTAGCCAGCGATACAGGGCGCGGTCGATGTCGGACTGACTGTCGAGCGCATCGAGAATGGCGAGACGGTTCCGCTCGGGTACCAGACCTCGATCGACGATGCTGGTGTACGCCTGCAGCGCGTTGGTGAAAGTGCGTTCCCACTGCAGTGTCCGGCGCGGGGGTCGAGTCAGCGACTTCGGTCCGACGACATCGACTGGGATGTCGATGATTTCGGCTCCCTGTTCCTGCAGCGCCCGCATCTGCTTCGCCAGACGTCGGTCCAGGGCGACGTAGTGCGCGACGCTCTCGGCGGTAGTCCGTCGGCGTTGTATCGCCGGCTCGATCGCGCCCTTCTTTTCCAACAGCGCAGTACTCGGCCGCAACCAGACAGTGACGTGACCTGCGTAGGGTTCGGCCGGAAAGAAGCCCTCGTTGGCGATTTCGGTTCCGAAGTGTCCCCACGCGTATCGGTGCCACCGGTGATGGTGCAGATCTCGATGGAGGTGTGTGCGATGCTGCTCGGCCATGTCGGGGTCTCTGAGGCCGAAGAACCTCTTCGACAGGGCCCGCGTACTCGCGAAACCGAATCCGAGCATGCGGGCAAGGGCGGCACCGGTGTCCATCGGCCAACATTCCTGACTCAGCGAGACCACGGACACCGATCGCAGTAGGTGGTAGTGGCTGGACGGCACCGGCGGGAACGGAGCCGAGGAGTGCACCAGGGAGTACCGCAGTACTCCGTCGGTCTTACGGTGTCCGCTGTCGGGGTCTCGTGGGGGGCGCTGGCTCCAGCGCGGCCACGCCCCCGGTGAATCGAGAACGTTCAACCCGGAGAACAGGTCCCGCAGGTCGCTCTCGAGATCGACCTGCAGGGCGTGTCGCCTGTCGATGCGACGGAAGTCGAGACGGTCGGCGACATGCATCCGATCCTGGCCGGGCCCCTCGTAGCTCGGGTACACCGCGACGGCCCATTTGCCCGTCGCGCACGTTGCCGCGACGAGCTGGCCGATGGCGTTGCGGGCAGCCGAGCTCACCGCCCGTTGCAGCTGCTCTTCGGTGGCTTTGAGCTCGTCGATACGTCGGGCGGTGTCGACGGCATCGTGGATCCAGTCCTCCTGATAGTCCGGGATCAGACCCAAGAGCGAGGGCAGGTGCCAGCCGTTGTCGAACAGGATCTCGCTGATCACCGGGAGTTGCCGGAAGCTGGGGCGCTTGTTTCCCGACTTCCAGTTACCGACAAGGGTGTTGGTGACGATCACCTCCCTGCCGTCGTCGGTGAGCAGTATCCGATTGTCGAATTTGGCTGCCACCCCGACGTCCCCCAGGGGGGTGCCGTTCGCATCCGGCGTCGCGGACAACTCCGTCAATGCATTCTCGAACGGCACCCACCGCCGGTCGATCGTTCCGCGTCGTTCTCCCACCTCACACCCCCTGTCCTAGAGATCCTATGAGCAATTCGGACAAATGCTGTGAGGATTGCACGAAAACCGCGCGTACGTTGAATTCTCCCCGCTGGATCTAGTTCAGGAGGATTCTTTGAGACCACGTACGCACACCCAACGAGTCAAGCGATTCGCGAGCATCGCTGTGACCGCGATCGTGTTCATGCTGACCGCAGTCGTCGCCGCACCAACGGCGTCCGCGTCCCCGGAAAGTTGCTACGGCCAGTTCTGCGGCGAGAAGGCCGCCGCGTGGGCACGCGCTTACGCTGAGGACTCTCCGAAGTACGAGTCGGACTGCACCTGGTTCGTCAGCCAGGCGTTGTGGTTCGGCGGCATGCCCGACACCGCCAAGTGGACCCACACCAGCATGGACGACGACAACCGCGGTGGAAGCCGCGCGCGGGGCGACATGGTCTTCTGGCCGACGCGAACCGCGACTATCGCCGACGAACTCAAGAACTACCTGGTCAACGATGCCGGTGTCGCGACCATCACGCAGCTTTCGTGGAGGAACAACAATGTGTTCGACGCCAAGCTCGGAGACCTCATCGCGTACGACTGGGACCTGCACGACGGCAAGCATTCCGACGGCATCATCGACCACCTCGCGATGGTGACCGGATTCTCCGACGAGAACCCGAACTACCCGCTCGTTTCGCAACACTCCCCTGGCCAGACCAACCGTGGTTGGACCTACTCCGAGGGTGCCGGGACCTGGATCGAACACGACAAGCCGGGGGCGTCGGTGTACCTGATCCACTTCGTCTGATCCGTCGACAGGCCTCCGGTTTCGGGGGAATCAACAGGGAGAGTGGCCGATCGACTTGATCGGCCACTCTCCCTGCTTGGTGCGTAGGTATGACCGACGTGGCCCGATCCGAAGACGGTCGCAATTCCTCGCAGCGCCAGAGCCCGCGCCGCAGGTATCGAATGTGTGTTCTATAGGCTGGACAGTTCCGGATGTCTCGACGAGCGAAAGGCACGTCCATGGCCCCTGCTGCGATCGACCCCGGCTCGCTCGCGTCGTTGAGCACCGCAGACAAGGTCGCGGCTCTCCGGCGTCAGATGGCATCCGTTCCGGGCCGTTCCACAGCGCGTGCTCCCTCGGCGGACATCCCCGATCACGCCCCTATCGCGCACGAGGATCCTGCGGACGTCTCCGCAGCGCGCCCACTGCGTTCGTTTCCTGCACCGCTACCGATTCGGACGCTGCTGCCGTCTGGCGCGCTTGCGCGCGGTACCTCCTTGTCGGTGACCGGTGCGCTGTCCGTTCTCACCGGCCTCGTGGCCGCTGCGAGCGCAGCCGGTCACCATGTCGCGCTCATCGGTCAACCGCGGTTCGGGATCTTGGCGGCCGTCGAGCAAGGTGCCCGTCTGGACAAGATCTCGTTCATCCCCGCCCCCGGAGACGACCCGCTCACGGTGGCGTCGATTTGCCTCGACGGGATCGACCTTGTGGTCACCACGTTGCACGGCAGAGACATTGCACCAACGCGAGGGCGAGCGCTGCTCGCGAGAATGCGTTCGCAGGCCGCAGTTCTCGTGACTACCGACGGACGCCTGCCGGGCACAGACTTCTCGATCGCGTCCAAGCCGGTCGGCGTCGACGGAATCACGCTCAGCAGAGGGCGTGTCCGCGCGGTCACGATCGAATCATCGCTGCACGGCCGCGGCACCCCTATGGTCACGGGCCGATTCGAGCTCCGCGCGGCCGTGAACGGGTCGGTCGAGTGGACCACCGTCTCGTCCGGCGTGCCGGCGAACGCGAGTACGTATCGACGTACTGCAGCGTCGGGGCAGTGAGAGCTGACGCGTGGTTTCGGATCACCAAATGACGGTGTTGTTGGCGGTATAGCCGTCTCATCGGCTGTTGAGCTGGGCGGTGTCGGCTTTCGCGTCCGGGGTGACCGAGAAGGGGAACGAGCCTGCTTGCAGGACCATCCAGACGGAGTTCGCAAGATCTGCGTAACGCTCATCGTGCTCGGAGGCCGCCTCGGAGTTCGGACCTGTTGGACTGCCGGGGATGTTCACTTCGATGGTGATTGTCCGTCGCGTCATAATCACGATCGTGCCAGGGCCGCGCCTGTTCCATCCCCGAACGTGAGCCTACGCTCTCGGTGCTGGGCGTCTGTCGTGGGCCCGACCGGTGCGGCCATCACGACGGAGGTGAGTCGAGCATCTGTACGGCTTGGCCGTCCCATCGGTATCGCACGCTGGTCGTGGTTCCGTCGTTGCACGCATTGCACGTCTGTCCTGTTTTGTAGGTGAGGACCACTGTGTCCGATGTCGAGGCCTCGGTGTCGAGGTCGGTGAAGCCGTAGGCGTCGGACGTCCCGGTGCCCAGGTACTCACCGCGGTGAAACATCAGGGCCTGCACCGGGGAACTGCCTGTCGCGCCCTCGACGGTGACCAGGATCGTGGACAGGTCGGCGCACGCGTCGAAGTTGCTTGCGATAGCTTCTCTCGACCAGTCACGTCCGGTGTTCTGCTCGGGCGGAAGCTGCGCCAGTGCCTCGGCCAACGCCTGGCCCTCGCTGACCCCGCACGAGCTCGATGTGTCCGGGGCCGGTACCGACTGGCGAGGTTCGCTATCGGGAGGTGTGGTGAGCGGTACGCCGGTCGGGTCGAGCGACTGTATGGCTGCGTTCCAGGAGCACAACTGGCCTGCGTAGGTGGTGCTGATCCCTCCGGCTGGTTCCGACGGCGTACTCGGGCCCTGGGTTACTGCGACGACTCGGACGTCCGGCCTGAACGGTCCGTCCCCGAACAGCTCTGGCTGGCCGTCGAGGTCGTACTCGAAACGAATCGACCGCCCAGAAGCGTTGGCAGAGGTCAGAATCTCGCGCGGGTAATCCACCTCGGTCTCGTCCAAGAGTCCAGCAAGCCCCAGATCGAGGCGGGTCGCTCCCCATCCATCCGTCGTCAACGTGGTGTACACCGCCCCAATCTCGGAGGCGAGAACAACGTTGTACGTCTCACTGCCGGGGGCGATCATCGGTTCACCGGTGTACGGGGACGCCACCACCGCCGCCGGCGGTGGTGGGGCTGCGAAATCGAGGGTCAGTGCGAGCTTCTGGTCTCCGAGATGTGTCAGCGTGGCTTCCTCGACGGTGGTCGTTGCGGCGTTCGGCACGTCACTGGGTAGAGATTCGTCGAGGTCTTCGCTGCACGATGCAGTGTGAGGAAACGCTGACCAGCGGAGGTCGTCGTCGGTCCGGTTGAGCACCGCTGCGACGGTGGCAGTCGCGGCCACCGCAACGATCACTCCGACGACGCCACCGATCATCCATTTCTTCGGTAGCCGGGAGCCGGGCGAAGCCTTCGCTCCGCCGGGGTGCAGCGGTTCGGTGTATTCAGTCCATCGGCGTCCGTCCCAATACCGACGAACGTTCGCCTCACTGTCCTCGTACCAACCCGCTGCGGCGGCACGCTCGTCACCAAGATCGCTCACGCACATGACCCTATGCGCAGCCGAATCGCCGTGGGCGCTCAACCGCGCGCAGGGAGTAGTCGATGAGCCGACCTCGGAGTTCAGGGCCGATTGCCCCGGCGCGGTCAGGTTTGCTCAGTCGGGCGAACAACCGGCG
This sequence comes from Rhodococcus sp. BS-15, assembly GCF_000813105.1. Classification (NCBI taxonomy): domain Bacteria; kingdom Bacillati; phylum Actinomycetota; class Actinomycetes; order Mycobacteriales; family Nocardiaceae; genus Rhodococcus; species Rhodococcus sp. BS-15. The sequence goes on from NZ_BAOX01000022.1 coordinate 26,839, forward strand.
TTTGTATTCGCCCATGTCCAACCCGAATTCGACGAACACCTCTGCGGACGGGGCTCCCCCGAACGGCTCCCACGTCACCGCGAAGTCCACCAGCGCATCCCCCGACTTTTGCGTGGCCACCGCTGTCACTGCCGCTTCGCGGCAGAGTCGTCGACGAGGTCATTGTCATCGACGAACACCAGAACGCCCGTGTCGAGTGCGATTGCCCATCGGTGAGGTAGCGCCCACTCGCGTCCCATTCGGTCACCGGGGACCAGCGAATCTGCGAAGTCTTCGACGATCGACCCGCCGACCACGGTGCCGTCGCGGCGAACCTGGACCTTCTCACCAACGATGCGGCCAGTGTTTGTGTTACTTCGCGTTGCGGTCATGACGGTATTGAAACAGATTCTCGACTCCCGCAAGGAGTGGTCTGTTGCCCTGGGGCACGAATTCCTGGCATGGCACAGGCACCAGCAATCGAGTTCGGAAGCCAGTGAGGTGCGCGCGCCGAATGGTTGGGGTTCGCACCTCACTGGTTCCGCTGAACTTACGTCCCGAGCGTGAAGGACTGCACGAGCGTCGAGACCGTCCGAGCGAGCAGCGGCTTCTGCCGGTTCCGGGCTTCCAGCTCGGCGAGCCACGTGTCGATGCATTCGCGCCGGCGTTCCAGTGGAAGGGCCGCGAATTTCTGCAGCGCTGCGTCGTCTGCCACTACCGCCCCTGATACCTGGTCACGATGGCTTCTGGTCGCCGCGGTATACATCACCTTCGACATAGGTAAGAACCTTTCCCGCCTTGTCTTTCGCGGCGAAGTGGTACACCGCGTCGGACCAGGTCCATCCTGCATCTATCAGCGCTTCGTACAGTTGCCGATCGCCTCCGGATCCACCGAAAAACGCATCTCCACTGGACTTCTCGAAGTGCTCGTTCAGTGAGTCGATGACCTCGTCCACCGTTGTGGCGGTACCGATTCGGTCCAAACTGGCGTCTACGTTCTTCCAGAATGCATCTGCCATGTCTATTGCTTCCCTCGATTGTGGTGTCGGTCTTGCGAACGGCCCGAGACGCTCGGTCCCCGAGGACTTCCTACAGGTCCCCTACCGACTCGGCGGACTCCTCGTGGAGCCAACCCCATTCGCGAGTGTACTTTTCGTACAACCTCTTTCGCGTCTGCTCGTCGGTCAGATCGGAGTTTCGGGAGAGATTGTGCCGGTTGTCCGCCTGCTTGACCAGTCGCGCGACCGGGTCGGCCGCGATCGCGGCGATATAGCCCCTTCGGGGCTGCCCTGCGGTGTGGGTGAGTAGGCCCACTGCGTGCACGACGACGGGACTGAAACCCGCCGCCGTCAGGTCGGTCAGGGTGATGTCGGTGTCTTCGACGATGTCGTGGAGCCACGCGACCTGGCGGTGTCGGCTTGCCGGCAGAAACGGTGCGCGGGCGACAGCCTCGACATGTTCGATGTACGGCACGCCGCTGCGATCGACCTGTCCAGCATGATGCTGACGGGCAAGAGACTCCGCCAACTGCTCCGCGGCTGCGTCGTCGAGGATTGCCGTCACAGGCCGACCTTCTTGCGAGAATGGCCTTCGGCTGGACCGCAATCGTGCGCGATCGGCATGGGAGTCGGGACCCGGCGTGTCCACAGCACGAGGATCTGCCGTGTCCAGAGACCGATGTAGAACGCTCCGCCCTGCTGGTCGAATGTGAGTTCGGCACCCAGTACTCGACTTCCCGGCTCGGTCGGCTCCCAGTGGACTACAGGCCTCTGCATCGCGTACTTCCTCACCCCAGGGATTCTTGTCTCTGTGATAATACCGCATAGTCACGATTGGAGTAGCTCGAATGCCGAATGGGAACGGTCGACTTCGGGAGGCCTCCGCCAGCCCGGATGAACCCACTCGCCTGCGGATGCGTCGAATCGTCAGCGGCCAGGTTGAGTCTCGCGCAACGTGCCGGTCCACCGGCAGCTCCGCACGATGCTGCGGAGGCTCCGTCGTATTCGTGGTGGCCGTCGCTGCTTGCGTCGGCGTCGGTTCCGTTGTCGGTGATTCGTACCCACACCGTGGCGGCTACATCGATTTGGTCGATGCGGCCACAGGATGGACACACCGTCCCTGACGTCTCATTCGGGGTGTCCGACATGACAGTTGTCCAATCCATCGTCGAATTCGGGTTCGCTGCCACGTGTGGCGATCCCAGGTCGTGGTGTCGGCGTGCGACCGCACAGTCTCGGACCGCCCGGCTGTGGTCAGTGCGCTTTGTCGAACGCAGCGGCGATTTCGGCCGGAATCCGTCCGCGGTCCGATACTGTGTGGCCGTTCTTCCGGGCCCAGTCACGAATAGCCCCTGCCTGCTCGGATCCGACGCGCGCGGCCGTCTTGGAGGGCTTGTCCGCCACAGCCTTCGCGCTCGCTCCGACGCGACGGCGGCCGCCTGTTTTCCGAGACTTCTCCAGCACAGTCGAAAACGGAACGCGACCTGTCTCTATTTTTTCCAAGTTCGTTGCCGTCGTGTCGAATTCGTACTCGACTCCGAGCCATGACCAGGAAACGACCTGGAGCTCGTCCACGTCGATTGTTTTGCCGTCGATATCGTCGCTGAATTCTATTCGGGTCTGCCGTGCCATTGTTTCATCCCACTGTCGTTCGAGTGCGTGCCGAGCTGGTTCGTTTCGAGACTACTGAACGAGCGGAATAGCCGTGCGAGCACCTGCCCGCATTCGGCTTCGGTGCTGTCGTAACGGCCCATCAATGTGCAAACGAAAACCTACCTTTGTCGCAGTCAGCATTCTGCGACTCGCATCCGGGGTCTCGATTACCCGCCATTGCCAATCTGCAGCGGAGTACTACGCGTACTCACAGCAGCTTCCCCACGCCGTCGGCACCATCGCGATCGTGCCAGGCACGCGCATGGCGTGCGCACAGGCTCAGAATGGAACGTCGATGCACGATACGGCGGTGCCGTGCGAGAGCGCGGCACCCATACCGTCCGTTCGTCTCGTGTTGGTTTGCGACACACTCGTCGCACCACCGGTCAGCACTGCCGACCATGGACCAGACCGCACAGGCGTTGCCGAGCGTCCGATGCCGGGACTCCGAGAACCGAAGGGAAAGAGGCGCAGTCAGCGTGGGAATCAACTCGGCTCCCAGCATTACCGGGTGGTCGACTACTGCACTGTGCATCATCGGTCTGCCCTTTGTCCGATCGGCCATTCTCCCTTTGATATTACCACGCATGGAGTCTTGGGAGAGGAGTTTCTTTCCAGAACAGACCGCGCTTCAGTGTGGACGAATTCGATACTGAAACAAGTCTTGTTCAAGCACTTGGATCCGCAAACAGTGGACCGGCGAATTTACGTCAGCGATGCCAGCCGCGATGGAATTCCAGGATCTCGGCCGCTGATTCTTCACTCAAACCGACCGACTCGCCTTCGCCATCGTCGCCGCCGGTGATCACGACCGTTCCGGCCAGGAAATCATCCCAACGCATGACACGATCGTCATGCGCCAACCACTGCTTGAAGAGGGCCGTGGGATTCGTCGTTGGGCGCGAGACCCTTGAACTTGCCCTCCTCGTCACACCAGAAGGTGACTTCCTGGCCGGAGTCGCTACTTGTGCGCAGCGCCTCGAACGAGCCTCCGCCGAAGAACCGTCGGTTGAACGCCGGGTATTGCGGGTCGATGTCTTCGATCGAAAGCTGTCCGTCGGGCTGGACGATTGCTGCACGAATGGTCTGCGTCATAGCCGGTGACGTTATCCGATGTGAACGACACCGATTGGGTCATCGATTTCCGAGGAAGCCTTTTCCCACCCGCTCGACTGATCACCACCGATCGCGCCCTCAGGAGTGGGTTCAGCTGATACGCACGGCGTATCCGCGACTACTGGCGTCCGCAGGGGTGTTCGTGGCCAGCTTCGCTGCGGCACGCGCGTCGGCTGGACTTTCTCCGAGCCGGACCAGTTCGGCTATTGCGTAGTCCTCCGCATCGACGCGGTCGTCGAATTCGGCGTAACCGAAGAATCCCGCGCTGCCGATGTGTTGTAGCTCTACCACAATTGCCATGCCGACCCCCGTCGTATATTCCTCATCGAACGCTGTCGCGGTACATCGTTGCACGCGGCCGCCAGGTCGACGAGGACACTGTGTACGACAGCTTGGCGGGTAGAGCGGAACGCGACCGACTCCCTCGAATCCGGTTGCGCATGAGGAACATTCACGGGGTTGAATCTGGCTCGCTGTCGTGCGCGCTACGCCTTCGGGCCGCGCGGGATTCTGCGACCACGGTGCCTGCCGAGCGGATTGCTCGGTACCGGACCACGCTGGCTATCGCACCCGCGACGCAGCACAGACCGATGATACCTCCGGCAATGGTCATCGACTGCTGCAGTTCCCGCGTGCTGGCGGTATCGATCACTCCGTACATGACCAACACGATGTAGACGATGGACACTGCAATTACCGTCCACAGCCCGGTCGAGATGCGATCGCCGATGACCCGAATGCGTTCGCGGCGTAGATGTTCAGCTCGATCAACGCGTTCTTGGCGTCTACCGAGTTCGTCGTTGGTACCCGAAGTCGACGGTGCTTGCGGTCTGCGTTGTTCGGCGTGCCGCTCATCGCGTGCCTTTCTGGTCGGCTCTGATCTGGCTACGGTCGTCATCCCCGTCGATCTGCATGCCGAGTGTGATGACCATGGCCGCACAACGGTGTACGACTACGACCCGAGATCGGGGCGTGGTGTCGGGGGTGCTCGACCTGCTCCACATCAGCAGGCGGTGTACGTTGCGAGCGCCCCTGTAGAGACGACTGCAGCTACAGTTGCAGCTGCGGAGATCTGTTCTCGTTGGCCCGTCAAGGGTGTCCGGTTGCGGCTGGGTTCGTTGGCTGCGGGCAGGTTCGTGGTCCGCCTACGAACCACACTGCCGGCCGTTGGGTTGGCCGCGGGTTCTTCGGTTCTGATCTGGAGCCGTAGGCTCCTGCGGTCGTTGCGGTCCGGTGAGTTGATCATGTGTCCTCAGACTTTCTCTATGGCCGTTTTGATCGATCTGTGGGCGTCGCGCAGCAGGTCGGCGACCGTTCCTGCCTTGTAGTCGCTGAGCATTCCGGCTGGGAGGTTGTCACGTAGTCCTGCTTGCGCTTCCTCGATACTCGCGACCGCGGCTGCGAGCGTGTGCGTGAAGTCGTCTCGGAAGTCGTCAATCGACGTGCTCTGCATGATGGTGCCTTTCGTGAGGGTGTAGCCCGACACTCGAGGTCGGGGAGTCAGCAAGCGGTGTGCGTGAGTGCTCCGATCGGGTACTGGCACGCTTCGCAGACAAGGGCGACGTCGGCGATCCGATCGACTGCGTGTCCTCGCTGTTCGAGGAGGGACGTCAGAATGCTGCTGGGTTCGTTGGCTGCGGGCAGGTACTCGGTGCCCCGGTACGGTACGGGTCCCGCCGACGGATTGACCGCGGTGAACCGGACGCGCACCACGGCGCGAGGCTCGGTGGTGGTGAGGTCGAAGCTCCCGTCAGCCGATCGCGGGATGTATCCGTCCGAGAGATGTTCTTCCACCGAGGTGTCCTTTCGACCGAGGTCTTGATGTTCGGGATGGTCCCACACCGGTCCGACACAGTCGATGCCTCCGGCGGGTTGCTCTCAGACCGTTTCCGGGATCTGCTGCTGCTCGGCCTTGGGCCGCGATCGGCGGCTCGGCCGCGTCTTGGCCTTGTTCTGCCAATCGTGAGTCAGGTCTGGCACGGGCGCGCCCTTCGGCAGCCACACCGGCACCTCAGGAACTGCGCCGGGGCGTCCGGCCGCAGTGGTGACGGCCGGTGTGACAGCAGTGGTGGCGACAGGACCATCGGCGGTGGTGACCGGGGTCAGGTCAACAGGGGTGTTGATCGGGGTGCCTCCGCCGGATGCCTGCGGCGAACTGGAACCGTCGCCGGCCGCGATCGCGACGTTCGGGATCGCTGGATCTCGATTCCCGGCATCGGCGGCCGGGGCGTTGACGTTCTGGAGGAGTTTGACGCAGACCTCGAACAGTCCCAGCACTGCCAGGGGTGGGAAGATGGCGATCCCGATCCCGACCGGACCGTAGGGCAGTGCGTGAACTGTGTTGCCTGCCACCGATACTGCGGTCGCGCAGATGAAGATCATGCGGGCGAAGTTGCTCTCACGCATCTTCAGTCGCGCGGTGGTACCGCCGAGTATGGACAGGTCGACAACCAGTGCCCAGACCCACGCGTGTTCTTCGGGGACGCCGTAGTCGGCGGCGAGGTCGCTCAGTGCGTAGAAGCTGAGCAGGAATGCCCCTGCACATGCACAAGAGGTGATGAGCAGAGCGAAGATGCGTGTGAACACCGTGATGCCCTTCGTCGGGTGGGTGCGAGTGGAGTTGAGTGGTCAATGCGACCGGCGGTGATCCCCTGCGCGGTTCTACGCTACATTATCATTTTGACACACGTTGCGCGAGTTGAGATTTGAATTCGGCCGTCCCCGGTTGTTACAGCCTTCGTGAGCAGCGACGATCGTGCGGCGCACGCGTCGGCGTTGCGGGCTGCCGCCAGGTGCTGCCGTCGCCGGAGACCGATCGCGTGACACGCGAGGTGACTCAGGACCGTCGGTGTGCAAAACCGCGCGGGCAGGGGGAATCGAGTCAGTTCCAGATCGCGAGCTCAGGCATCAACCGGCTCACCGCGTCGAGTAGCTGCTCCGTTTGCACTATCGCTTCTTGCGCTTCGTCGTCGTCGGCTTTGTCGACGCCGTGGGTCGGATATTCGAGTTCGTTGCGCCGCCGGCGGAGCAGGTCGATGTCCGAGAAGCGTTTGCCGAATTGTGCCGTGACCGCAGCGAAGACGATGGCGTGATGGCCGTTGTCGACGCGAGCTCGCAGGCCCTGGTGAGCCAGCAGTGCCTCGCAGGCGAGCCGACCGGCGTCGTAGGCGAGGATGATCGCGCCGCGCGGATCCTCGACCTTCAACAGCACCGAGCTGGCATGCGCCCGGACAGCGCTCTCGAGAAGATCTGTGCCGTCGGCGTTGTAGCCTGCGATTTTCTTCAGCTCGCCGTCGCCGATCATCTTTTCGATGGCGTCCCGCCCTGGGCCCCATGGCTTCACCATGTCAACGAACCTTACTGTCCCGCAGTGTCATCGACGGAGTCGCCACCGCGAATGACGAGATAGGGGTTGGCTCGGATGTCCGAGAGCATTGGATCGTGCGCAGCACTGTGCCATGACGTGGGTGAGCGGACGGTGACGTTGACGGGGATACCGAGTCTTTCCTCGGCCCGCTGGGCACACCGATAGGCATGGACGCGGGTCGCTTTGGGCCCGACGACCATCACGTCGATGTCCGCTGGCGGTGGGCCTGATCTACCGGCGTTGCGGGCCGCCCAGGATCCGAACAGAACGATGTCGTCGACGCCGCGGAGTTCGGCGAATTCTTCGGTGATCACTGCGGGGACGCCGACGCTGATCTCGAGTAGCTTGGCGAGGTGAGTGGTGGCGGGGTTGGCGCGATTGGCACGCACGACCCGAGATCGTCCAATTGAGCGGGTCTCGAACAAGGATGCTTCGGCCAGCCGCCGGACCTCGTCGCTGACGGTGGACAGCGCAATGCCGAGCTCGGACGCGAGGTCTGTGAGGGTGTATTCGGTGCCGGGGTTCAACAGCACCCTGCCGAGGATCTGCATCTGGCTCTGCGACCGAAAGATCGGCAGGAGGGCTGGAGCTTCGCTACGCATAAACCGATATTATCTTCGGTTTATGCGTAGCGTCAAGGGCGGCGATGGCGTCTCAGCAGATGAGGGTGTCGGCAGTTCCGACGCGATCTTCGAGCAGCTCCGCGAGGTTGTCGGCTTCCTCCTCGGTGACGGCCCAGTGCCGGACGCTCCGGTCGGCTCGTGTGAGTTCGACGTAGCCCGCGTCCGCGTCGGCTCGTGGCCGCGGCGCGTCGGCCGTCGACGGCATGCCCGGGGGCGCGAGTTCCGGCTT